>NZ_JBFAOU010000097.1:0-29752 GCF_040675365.1 Catellatospora sp. NPDC049609
TCTAGGATGTGACGGGTTTTGAGACGTGTGCTATGATGTTCTCCTCGGCGGCGGGCGCGCCGCCCGCCCACCCGGCCAGCGCGGCGCGCAGGGTCTTGCGGCGCTGCGCGAACGCCGCGTCCACCACCGCGAACACGTCCTCGCGCGCCACGTCGTCGCGGGGCGGCTCGCGGCGGGTGAAGGAGACCAGGCCGGAGTCGACGTTGGGCACCGGCCAGAACACCGCGGGCGGCACCTTGCCCGCCATCCGCGAGGACGCGTACCAGGCGAGCTTGACCGACGGCACGCCGTAGATCTTGCTGCCGGGCCCGGCGGTGAGCCGGTCGGCGACCTCCTTCTGCACCATGACCAGCCCGTGCCGGATCCCGGGCAGCTCGGCCAGCAGGTGCAGCACCACGGGCACCGCGACGTTGTACGGCAGGTTCGCCACCAGCGCCGTGGGCGCCGGATGGAACTCGGCCGCGGTGACCCGCATGGCGTCGCCATTGTGGACGGTGAGCCGGTCCACCAGAGCCGGTGCGCGCTCGGCGGCGGTGGCGGCGAGCGCGGCGGCCAGCGGCGGGTCGATCTCGACGGCGTGCACGTGCGACACGGCGGGCAGCAGCCCGAGGGTCAGCGAGCCGAGCCCAGGGCCGACCTCGACGGCGACGTCGGCCGGGTCGAGCCCGGCGGCGGCCACGATGCGCCGGATGGTGTTGGGGTCGTGCAGGAAGTTCTGCCCGAACTTCTTGGTCGGCGCGACGCCGAGCCGCGCCGCCAGCTCCCGGATCTCCGCCGGGCCGAGCAGTCTTGCCTGTTCAACGGTCACCCCACCAGGCTATCGGCGACCGTGCACGCGGCGCCCGGTGCCCGCTACGTCCGCGTGTGCACGGTCATGCGCAGGCCACCCTTGGGGCGGATGGTCGCCTGGCCCTGGGGCTGGACGGTCTGGCCGGGGTCGAGGTCCAGCCGCACCCTGGGCACCATGGTGGCCAGCACCAGCGCGATCTCGGCCTCGGCGAAGCGGTTGCCGACGCAGATGCGCGGCCCGTCGCCGAACGGCAGGTACGCCTCGCGCGGGATCTCGGCGCCCTCGGCGAACCGCTCGGGCCGGAACTCCTCCGGCTCCGGCCAGTACGCCGGATCGGTGTGGATCACGTACGGGCTGAAGAAGATGATCTGGCCGGGTTTGACGGTGTAGCCGCCGAGCTGCGTCTCGGCGACCGGGGTCCGGTCGAACAGCCAGCCCGGCGGCCAGCGGCGCAGCGTCTCCTTGACCACCTGGCCGAGGTAGGGCAGCCGGGGCAGGTCGGCCATGGTGGCGGGGCGCTCGCCGAGCACCTCGGCGACCTCGGCGCGCAGCCGGTCGGCAATCTCCGGGTTGCGGGCCAGCTCGTAGCAGGCCCAGGTCAGCGCGGTGGCGCTGGTCTCGTGCCCGGCGAAGAACATGGTCAGCAGCTCGTCGCGGATCTCGGTGTCGGTCAGCGCGGGGCCGCCCTCCGGGTCCTTCGCCGCGATCAGCATGGACAGCAGGTCCCCGCCGTCCCCGCCGCGTTCCCGGCGCAGCCGGATCAGCTCGTACGAGATCCGGTCCATGCGGGTCACGCTGGCCTTGCGCCAGCGGTGCGTCCTCGTCGGCAGCCAGGTCGGCAGCAGGCCGAAGGAGAGCAGGTACGCGTTGAGCGAGTCGACGAAGTCGTGCACCGCGGCGAAGACCTCGTCGCCGTCGTCGTCCACGGTGAACAGCGACTTGCCGACGATACGCAGGGTCAGCTGGGTCATCTCCTCGACCAGCTCCACCCGCCGGCCCTCGGGCCAGGACTCCAGCAGCCGCCGCGACTCGTCGACCATGATGTCGCCGTACCGGGCGATGCGCTGGGTGTGCAGCGTCGGCAGCATGAGGCGGCGGTGCCGGCGGTGCTCGGCGCCCTCGCGGGTGAGCAGGCCGTCGCCGACGTGCCCGGAGATGAGCCGGGCGGTGCGCCACGACTTGGCGAACTCCTGCGGTCGCTTGACCAGCATGTCGTGCACCAGCATCGGGTCGCCGGCGAGCACCATCGACAGTGGACCCATGCGCACCCGGCACACCGGCCCGGCGGTGCGCGCGGCGTGCTGCAGGAAGCCCGGCATGTCACGGTTCATCTCGCGCAGGTGTCCGATCAGGGGCAACCCGGGCGGCGAGGGCATGGTGGCGGTCGTCACAGCGATGAGGCTAGGCGACGGCCGCGACGGTCACCAGGGTCCGAAGATCCGGTCGCCGTTGTCGGAGATCGCGTGGCACATCTCGGCCAGCGGCATGCCCTTCGCCTCGGCCAGCGCCCGCACGGTCAGCGGGATCAGGTAGGACGCGTTGGGGCGGCCCCGGTGCGGCATCGGCGTCAGGTACGGCGCGTCCGTCTCGACCAGGATCTGCTCCGGCGGGGTCAGCGCGGCCGCGGCCCGCAGCTGCGGTGCGTTCTTGAAGGTCACCGTGCCCGCGAAGGAGAGCACGAAGCCGCGGCGTACGCACTCGGCGGCGAACGCCTCGTCACCGGAGAAGCAGTGCATCACCACGGTCTGCGGCGCGCCCTCGTCGTCGAGCACCCGCAGGATGTCGGCGTGCGCGTCGCGGTCGTGGATCACCAGCGGCTTGCCGACCCGCTTGGCCAGCGCGATGTGCGCGCGGAAGCTGCGCTCCTGCGGCTTGAGCCCCTCCTCCTTGGTACGGAAGAAGTCCAGGCCCGTCTCGCCGATGCCGCGCACCCGCGGGTCCGCGGCGAGCGCCGCGATCTCGGCGAGCGCGGCGTCCAGATCGGCCAGTCGCGGCGCCTCGTTGGGGTGCAGCGCGACCGTGGCCACCACGGCGGGGTGCGCGCCGGCGCAGGCCACGCCCCAGCGCGACGACGTCACGTCCACGCCTACCTGCACCAGCCGGTCCACGCCCACCTTGGCCGCGGCCTCGATCTGGGTGGCCGGGTCACCGCCGTCCTCGGCGACGATGTCGAGGTGGGTGTGGCTGTCCAGTACGGGGTGCGGCAGCGGCTCCGGCGCGGGCGGGAACGACTCCCACCGGCGCTGGGCGGCGCGGGCGGCACGGTCTTCGGTCACCCGGACATGATCCCATCCGGCGGACGCCGGAGCGGCGCGGTCCCCGGACGCCGCAACTTCTGTGTTGTCGTCGCAACCCGGAAGTTGCGGGCCGCCGCGCACCCTCCCGGAGACTCCGGGCCTGCCATCAGCCCCGGCCGCGTCGACGGGCTCTCCTGCGGCTCTGTTCAGCCGGTGTTCATCTTCTCTGCACCCGCGCGGACTAGGTTCGGATTCCGTGACGACCATCGATGACACCGACCGCGGCACGGTACTCGTGGACGGCCGCGCCTACCCCGCGGAGGCCGTCGCCGGGGGCGCCGCCTACGAGCTGTTCAGCGAGACCCCCGCGCCCGGGTTCCTGCGCCTGGACAACCCGCACCGCTGGGCGTACCACCGGTTCGTGCCCGCCGCGGAGGTCGCCGCGGGCCACGAGGTCACCGCGTCAACCCCCGAGTCGCCGCTGTGCGCGCCGCTGTCACGTGCCGTCAGCTGGGAGCACGTGCACCGGGCGAGCCAGCGCCCGCCCCGTGACCGGCAGGCCGCAGAGCTGATCGCGACGGTGCGGGCCAGCGCCGTGGTGCGCCGGGGCACCCGCATGGTGATGCCGCTGAGCGCCGACGGGGTCGCCGCGCTGCTGCGCGGGCGGCTGCCGCACGGCTTCTGCTACCGCGAGTGGGACCTCGCGCACCTGCGTACCCCGGCTGAGCTGAGCGTGCTCGGGGCGGGCGGCACCGCCGCGCAGGACCCGGCCGACGAGATCGCGTACGTGCTGCGCTGGCGCGCCGTCGACCCGCGCGACTACCAGCCGTCGACCGGCGACGTGGTGGCCGGTCTGGTGGCGATGCCGCCGCACGACCGGGTCGGCGCGGCGGTGCTGGGCACCGGCTTCGCGCCGAGCAGCAGCGAGCTGATCCCGGAGTGGGTGACCGCGGACTTCGCCGACCTGCCGCTGCCCGCGCACGCGGCCGTGGTGGCGTACGTGCCCGACGGCACCGAAATCGTGCTCTACACCTTCCAGCCCGAGCAGCGGGGCTGGCTGCGCCTGGCCGGCCCGCAGTGGCGGCGGCTGCTGCACCCGCTGCGCGAGATCAGCGCCGACCAGGAGTACCTGCCGGTCCCGCGGACCGACGCGGTGTTCAGCCGCCTGGTCGGCACCTTCCGCGGGGAGGACTACGAGGCCGTCGCCGACCCGCCGGAGGAGTTCCGGGTGCTGGCGATGAGCCGGGCCGCCCGCTACCCGGTGGAGTCGCTGCGCCGGCGCACCCGGTACGCGCACTGGCGCGGCGCACCCTGCACCGTGCTCGGCGCCGACAGCGCCTGGGTGCGGCTGCGGCTGTGCCGCCCCGACCCGCAGAACGTGGCCGCGCTCGGCGCGCAGTGCTACGAGCGGGGCGTCTACGAGGCCTGGGCGCCGGCGACCGAGGTCACCGACGCCCAGGACGTGGATATCCGCTACCCGCTCTAGCCTTCCAGGCGCGCCAGCTCCTCGTCCACGATGGACGGGTCGAGCTTGCGGAACACCGGCGTCGGCGCGCTCAGCGGCGTGCCGGGGGCGATGTCGCGCGGCTCCCACTTCGCCCCGACGGTGTAGTCGCCGGTGAGGATCGGATACGCCGGGCCGCCGTCCAGGTCGGGCACCTCGACGATCTGCGGCATCGGCGCATGCACGCCCTCCCCGCCGAGCAGCGCGTGGATCTTCTGCGCCGCGTGCGGCAGGAACGGCGTCAGCAGCGTGTTGCAGTCGGTCACCGCCTGCAGCGCGGTGTGCAGGATGGTGGCCAGCCGCGGCCGGTCCTCCTCGGCCTTGATCTTCCACGGCGACTGGTCGGAGAGGTACTTGTTGACCTCGCCGACGATCCGCATCGCCTCGTTGATCGCCGCCTTCTGCTTGTGGTTGCCCAGCAGGCCGCCGACCGTCGCGAAGCCGCCGCGCACCGTCTCCAGCAGCGCGGTGTCCTCGGCGGTCAGGTTGCTGGCCATCGGTACGGCGCCGAAGTTCTTCACCGCCATCGCGATGGTGCGGTTGACCAGGTTGCCCCAGCCCGCGACCAGCTCGTCGTTGTTGCGGCGCAGGAACTCCGCCCAGGTGAAGTCGGTGTCGGTGGTCTCCGGCCCGGCCACCGCGATGTAGTAGCGCAGCGCGTCGGCGTCGTAGCGCTCCAGGAAGTCGCGCACGTAGATGACGACCCGGCGCGAGGAGGAGAACTTGCGGCCCTCCATGGTCAGGTACTCGCTGGAGACGACCTCGGTGGGCAGGTTCAGCTCGCCGAGCTCGCCCGGCTTGCCGCCCTTGTCGCCCTTGCCGTCGTAACCGAGCAGCATGGCCGGCCAGATCAGCGAGTGGAAGACGATGTTGTCCTTGCCCATGAAGTAGTACGACCGGCTCTCCGGCGACTGCCACCAGCGGCGCCACGCGTCCGGGTCGCCGGAGCGGCGCGCCCACTCGATCGAGGCGGACAGGTAGCCGATGACCGCGTCGAACCAGACGTAGAAGCGCTTGGTGTCCCAGCCCTCCTTGGGGATCGGCACACCCCAGTCCAGGTCCCGGGTGATCGCGCGCGGGCGCAGGTCGTCGACCAGGTTGCGGGAGAAGCGCAGCACGTTCGGCCGCCAGCCCTCGCGGGTGTCCAGCCACGCACCGAGCGCCTCGGCGAACGCGGACAGGTCCAGGAAGTAGTGCTCCGAGTCGACGAACTGCGGCGTCTCACCGTTGATCTTCGACTTCGGGTTGATCAGGTCGATCGGGTCCAGCTGGTTGCCGCAGTTGTCGCACTGGTCGCCGCGGGCGCTGGTGTAGCCGCAGATCGGGCAGGTGCCCTCGATGTACCGGTCGGGCAGGCCGCGGCCGGTCGACGGGGAGATCGCGGCCTGGGTGGTCTTCGCGATCACGTACCCGTTGTCGAAGAGCGCGGTGAACAGCTCCTGCACCACGGCGTAGTGGTTGCGCGTGGTGGTCCGGGTGAACAGGTCGTACGCCAGGCCGAGGCCGTGCAGGTCCTCGACGATCATGCGGTTGTACTTGTCGACCGCCTCCCGGGGCGTGATGCCCTCGGCGTCGGCCTGCACCTGGATCGGCGTGCCGTGCTCGTCGGTGCCCGAGACCATGAGCACGTCGTGGCCCGCCATGCGCATGTACCGGCTGAAGACGTCGGAGGGCACTCCGAATCCGGAGACATGACCGATGTGGCGCGGGCCGTTGGCGTAAGGCCAGGCGACCGCGGCGAGAACGTGGCTCATAACGAACCAGCGTAGTGAAGCCCGTGGCTGGCCCGCGCACCGGTTGACACCTCGGACGACACGCCCGGCAAATCCGCCTGTCGGGTGTCCGACTGGAGTGAAATGACCAGGTATGAGGGATAACGTCGATAGCCTCGCGCACGATGAACCCGCCCTGCGGATCGGGCCCGAACCGGCCCGCTCCGCACGCGACGACGTCCGTCCCTCGTGGCCGGGCGAGTCGTCCGCGCCGCAGGTCCCACCGCCGCCGCCCGGCCTGGTCGCGCTGACCCCGCCGCCACCGCCACCGCCGCCGCCACCGCCGCCGCCCGTGGCCGCGTCGGCTGGGGAGCACACCGCCGCGGTTCACGCGCGGGTCTCGGAACGGGCCGTGTCCGACCAGGCACAGGCACCGGCTGCGCCTGATGGCACCGAGCAGGCCGAGGAGCCCGGCGTCGCCGTCCAGGCACGGGGCCAGGAGCCCGCTGTCGCCGTCCGGGCGCAGCAGGAGCCCACGGTCGCGGTCCGGGCACAGGTCCAGGAGCCCGCCGTCGCCGGACCCGCGCCGGCCGGGGAGCCGGAGGTCGAGGTCGCCGGGCCGGCCGTCGGGCACGTGAACGCGCCGCCGCCCGGAGAGCGCGCTGCCGAACCGCAGCAGCCACCGCAGCGCCCGCTGGAACCCGAGTACGCCATGGTGGGCGAGATCGTGGCCGCCGCGAACAGGCCCGCGTACACCTCGGGGCGGGTGCACCCGGCCTGGCTCGGCGAACCCACCGGTCGGTTCGACCTCGACCTCCCCGAACCCGCCCACCGCCACGACCGGTACGCCGTGGTAAACCGGCCGTCCGACCCTGACGAGGTCTTCGACCAGTACGCCCTGCCCGCCGAGCCGATCGCGATGCCCCACCCGCCCGCCGCACCGCTCCCGGCCGTGGCGCCGGTCGACGCCGCGTACCAGGGCGGCACCGGCCGGGCGCCCTCCGGTCCCGAGCCTGCCGTGCCCGGCCAACCGGGCGCTGCCCCGGATACCTGGACCGCCCCGGACACCTGGACCGCACCGGGCAGTGGCGCCATGGCTGGTAACGGCGGCGTCCCTGCTGGCGGTTTCCCTGGTAACGGCGGCGTCCCTGGTAGCGGTTTCCCTGGTAGCGGTTTTCCAGGTAGCGGCTTCCCTGACAGCGGCGTCCCTGGTGGCGGCGCCGTTCCCGGCAGCGGGGCCATGCGGGGCGGCGGCGCAGTCCCTGGCACCGGGGGCACCCCTGGCACCGGGACCGTCCCCGGCAGCAGGGCCGTCCCGGGCAGCGGGATCGAGCCGGTGTTCGCCGGTGTGCCGGTGCCGCCGCCCGCCCTGCCGCCCGCGCCGCCAGCGCATCCGCCGGTGTACACGCCGACCGAGACGTTCACCATGCCGGTGCAGGAGGTGTCGCGGGAGCAGTGGCCCGACCCGCGGCTGCACGGCCTGCGCACCCGTACCGAGCCCCGCCCGTCGCGCAAGCCGGGCCGGCCGCCACGCCGGCCCCGCCGGGGGCGGGTGGCGATGCCGCTGCTCATCCTGTTCGCGCTGCTGGCGACGTTCTTCAGCTGGGTGAGCGCGGAGCCGCTATGGCTGGCACTGGGGCATGGCAAGGCGGGCACGCTGACCGTGACCAGCTGTGCGGGCGACGGGCTGCTGCAGCGCTGCGTCGGCGAGTTCGCCACGCCTGCGCAGGACTTCACCGCGGTGTCGGTCAACGTGCTGGGCCCGCCCGGGCAGGCGGAGGGCCTGAGCGCGCCCGCCCGCATGGTCGGCGGCAACAGTCACCGCGCGTACGTCACCAGCGGCACCGCGGGCCTGCACCTGCGCTGGATGGTGGGCCTGTCGATGGTGCTGCTCTGCTCGATCGCCATCGTCTTCGCGACGGGGGCGCTGCGCCTGCCCGCCCGCCGCGAGCGCCTGGCCGCCGTCGGCCTCTCCTTCGCCGGCCCCTTCCTCATCACCATCGGCTTCCTGGCCGCCACCTTCTGACCGCGTGCCTCAAGATCGCGACGATCTTGCGCGAACTGTTAGGGATATGCCCGAAAGGGGCGTGTCGTACCCACAGTTCACGCAAGATCGTCGCGTTTTCAGCGGCGGGTGGCGAGGGTGTAGATGTCGCGTTTGGGGAGGGCGTGGGTTTGGGCGACGGTGGTGGCGGCGTCGCGGCGGGACATGCCGGCGGCGACGTGGGCTTCGATCTCGGCCGTCAGCTGGGCGTCGGTGGGGCGGGGGGTGGGGGCGGCGCCGGCGATGACGAGGGTGAGCTCGCCGCGGAGCTCGGTGAGTTCGGCCAGCTCGGCGAGGGTGGCGCGGCGGACCTCCTCGTAGGTCTTGGTGAGCTCGCGGCACAGGGCGGCGGGGCGGTCGGGGCCGAAGGCGGCCACCAGGTCGGTGAGGGTCTCGGCGATGCGGTGCGTGGACTCGAACAGGACCAGGGTGCGTTCCTCGGTGGCGAGGGCGGCCAGGCGGGCGCGGCGCTCGCCGCCCTTGCGGGGCAGGAAGCCCTCGAAGCAGAAGCGGTCGCAGGGCAGGCCGGACAGGGCCAGGGCGGTGGTGACCGCGCTGGGGCCAGGGGCGCAGGTGACCGGCAGGCCCGCGGCGAGCGCGGCGGCGACGAGGCGGTAGCCGGGGTCGCTGACGCTGGGCATGCCGCCGTCGGTGACCAGGGCGACGCGCTGCCCCTCGCGCATCGCCTCGACCAGGTCGGGGGTACGCCGCTCCTCGTTGCCCTCGAAGTAGGAGACGATCCGGCCGCCGACGGTGACGCCGAGGTCCTTGGCCAGCCGCAGCAGCCGGCGGGTGTCCTCGGCGGCGACGACGTCGGCCTCGGCGAGCACCTGCCGCAGCCGTTCCGACGCGTCCGCCGGGTTGCCCAGCGGGGCTCCGCACAGCACGAGCCCGGCGTCTTCGGCCATCAGTCCCACCTTCGTTTCGTACATTTCCCGCGCACCGTGAACCGAGGCAGCGGATTCCGAGTTTTTCAGCCTACGATCCCTACCGTGACCGAGACGGCGACGGCGCCCCAGCAGGCGCCCACCACTTCCGAGCCGCACGTGCTCAGCGTCGTGCGGCGGCGCCTGCTGCCCCTTGAGCAGCGGTTGGACCCGTACGCGTGGCTGGCGGCGCTGGCGGTCACCTTCCTCGCGGGCGTGCTGCGCATGTACAACCTGGCGCGACCGCCCGGCAAGATCTTCGATGAGACCTACTACGCCACCGACGCCCACTGGCTGTGGGAGAAGGGGTTCGAGTGGGACGAGAAGAACAACACCGCCGGCTACGTGGTGCACCCGCCGCTCGGCAAGTGGATCATCGGGCTGGGTGAGCAGGTCCTCGGCTACCACGAGGCCGGCTGGCGCCTGGCGGCGGCGGTGTTCGGCACCGTGTCGGTGCTGATGTTCACCCGGATCGCGATGCGGATGTTCGGCTCGGTCGTGCTGGGCTGCGCGGCGGGCATCCTGATGGCGTTCGACGGCATGCACTTCGTGCTGTCGCGCACCGCGCTGCTGGACATCTTCCTGATGTTCTTCCTGCTGGCCGCGTTCGGCGCGCTGGTGCTCGACCGTGACCAGCGCCGGACCCGCTGGCTGCGCTTCGTCGAGGGCGGTGGCGACCCGCAGGCCCGCGGCCGGGCCAGCCGCCCGCCGTTCGCCGTGCCGTGGTGGCGCCTGGCGGCGGCGGCGATGCTGGGCTGCGCGCTGGCGGTGAAGTGGTCGGCGCTGGCGTTCGTGCCGGTGTTCGTGCTGCTGCTGATGTGGTGGGAGGTGGGCGCCCGGCGCAGCGTCGGCGTGCGCCACCCGATCCGCGACACCATCCTCGACGAGGGCGGCTGGCTGCTCGCCTGCATCCCGATCACGCTGGGGGTGTACCTGGCGAGCTGGAGCGGCTGGATCCTCAACGAGGGCGGCTACTACCGCGACTGGTCGGACAACTGGCTGGCCAGCCTGTGGCACTACCACACCGAGGCGTACAACTTCCACGAAGGCCTCAGCTCGGAGCACACCTACCAGTCGGCGGGGCACTGGGCGCCGATCCAGTGGCTGCTGCTGGGCCGCCCGGTGGCGTTCTACTGGTCCGGGGACCCGGGCTGCGGCGTGGAGCAGTGCGCCGCGGAGGTGCTGCTGCTGGGCACGCCGCTGCTGTGGTGGAGCTTCCTGCCCGCGCTGGGCCTGACGATCTGGTTCGGCATCGCCCGCCGCGACTGGCGCGCCGGCGCGATCCTGGCCATGACGGCGTTCGCGCTGGTGCCGTGGTTCTTCTTCCCGAACCGCACGATGTTCTACTTCTACGCCCTGCCGGCCGAGCCGTTCCTGATCCTGGCCGTGGTGTTCGTGTTCGGCGCGCTCATGACCTCCCCGCCGGGCCGCCCGCCGAACGAGAACCGGCAGCTGTACGGCGCGGTCGCGCTGGGCGCGTACGTGCTGCTCGTCGTGATCATGTTCGCGCTGTTCTACCCGATCTACGTCGGCGAGTCGATCCCGTACGTCGACTGGAACCGGCGCATGATCCTCGGCAACCTCTGGATCTGACCGGCAACCGCTCTGAGAGGGCCCGTGGCGCGCGCCGCGGGCCTTCTCGGTGTCCGGGTGCCGAACGGGGTCCCCGGGCCCGCTGGGGCGCACGGAAAAGGCCGCCTCCCTCGCGGGAAGCGGCCTTATGACTCTGGTGGAGACGAGGGGATTCGAACCCCTGACCCCCTCGATGCGAACGAGGTGCGCTACCGGGCTGCGCCACGTCCCCGAGTCGGTCCGCCGTAACGGACCGGCCAAGGTTAGCAGGTCCACCGCGCGATCGCGAATCACTACCCCCTGCGTCGTGGGTCACGTCGCGGATGCCCCGTGGAGATCGGTGTTTCCGGTCGAGAAGTTCAGTGGGACCGCACTTCGGGACCGGAAACACCGATCTCCACCGGGCACCGAACCGGGCCGCTACGCGGCGGGCCCGGCGTGGTAGGGCTTGCCGCGTACGCCGCCCTGGCGGCCGCGGTAGGAGATGGTGGCCACGCGCGGCGGCGGGGGCGCCGCGGCCTCCAGGGAGTCGGCCTCGGCCTGCAGCGCGGCCAGCCGCTCCTGGGCCCGCAGCAGCTCCTCCTGGAGCAGCCGGGCGGCCTCGCGGCGGGCCTCGGCGCGGCGGCGCTGGGCCAGCCGCACCTGCGCCTGCTGCTCGGCCAGCCAGTGCGCCTGCCGCTCCTCGGCCCGGCGCCGGCGGGCCGTACGCAGCGCCTGGCCGCGCAGGTGGGCGACGTACAGCAGCAGGGCCGAGCCGGTCACCGAGAAGCTGATCAGGAAGCCGGGGCTGACCAGCACCACGCCGGCCAGCTGGACCAGGTTCAGCAGCGCCAGCCCCGCGAGCAGCCGGCGGCGGCGGTACACGGCGGGCCGGTGCCTGCGGCGGGGCTTCGGCCGGACGCGCTCGCCGTGGCCGACCAGGCGCAGCGGCGTACGCGACGGGCCGTGCCCGGACGGCGGCGCGGCCTCGTCGCCGGGGCGCCGGCCGGTCTGCCGGTCGGGTGGCGCGGACACGGGAGCGGTGCACAGGGCCCGCGGCGGCCGGATGGGACGGCGGCCGGGCACAGTGCGAAGGCGGCGCCGGCGCGACAGCACCCGCGCGGTCGAGATCGCCCGCTCCGCCACCAGCCGCTCGGTGGCGTCGTACCGGCGCACCAGCGCCGGGGCGAGAGCGAGCAGGCCCGCAGCGGCGAGGACGGCGAGGAGCACCGAGGTCGGCACCCTCACCCCTCCCTCCGCCAGTGGCTCCTCCCGCTGGTCCGCCTGGAACGGCGGACCGGCGAGGACTCCCCACCGGCGTCACCCTAGGTGCGGTGACCAGACCATCGATCGGTCACCGTAAGACTCAGTAAGGGGAGCCTACGGTCGTGATCACCGGATCGGGTAGCGCCACACCGGTGAAGGTGAGGTTCGATTCAGCCGCGCGCCCTGCGCCAGCGGGCCGTCAGGCCGCCCTCCTTGGCGACATCCTCCCAGGTGAGGGCATATCCGATGTGGTCGCGCCAGGCGCCGTCGATGAACATGTAGTGCGGGTGGTAGCCCTCCTCGCGGAAGCCGAGCTTCTCCACCACCCGCCGGCTCGGCTTGTTCTCCGGCCGGATGTTGACCTCCACCCGGTGCAGCCGCCCGGGCCCGAACGCGTGGTCGACGACGAGCGCGAGCGCCGTGGGCATGATGCCGCGCCCGGCCACCCGCGAGTCGATCCAGTAGCCGCAGTACGCCGACGAGAACGCCCGGCGCACGATGCTGCCCAGGTTGATGTGCCCGACGAAGCGCTCGCGGCCCTGCTCGCGTACGCAGATCGCGAAGGGCATCGACTCGCCGTCGCGGGCCGCGCGGCGCATCGCCCGGCGGATCATGTGGAACGCACCGGTGGAGTTCAGCTCGGCCCACGGCGCGGGCGGCGTCGCCTCCCACTGCCGCAGCCAGGCCTCGTTGAAGTTGCGCACCTCGACCCACTGCGCGGCGTCCCCCCGCCGGTACGGCCGCAGCACGATGTCCCCGTCGGTGAGAACCGCCGGGTAACCCACCACATTCATGCCTTCTCCTCGCTGCGCTCGTCGGCAGCATGAGAAAACGTCAAACCCAGTTCGCTCGCAAGCTCGCTCATGCCTTCTCCTCGCTGCGCTCGTCGGCAGCATGAGAAAACGTCAAACCCAGTTCGCTCGCAAGCTCGCTCACCGTCGACGGTCCAGCAGCAGGACATCCACGGTGGACCCCGCCGCCGCGCTGGTGACGCGCTCACCCAGCACCAGGAGTCCGTTCGCCTCGGCCATACCGGCTAGCGTACGGGCTCCGCCCGGCAGCGGCTGCACGGTGTATCCGCCGCCGCGGCGCTCGGCGACCAGGGCCGGGCGGAACTCGCGCAGCCCGCCCGGGGAGGCGACGGTCTCCAGCAGGTGGCCCCGGACCGAGGGGCGGAACACCGGCTCGGCCCCGGCCAGCACCTGGATGACCGGCCGGGCCAGCACCTCGAAGCCGATCAGGGCGGCGCCGGGCTCGCCCGGCAGGCACACGATCGGCACCTCCTCGGTGCTGCCGACGGTGCCGAAGCCCAGCGTGCCGCAGGGGTAGAGGGATACGTCGGTGAAGCTGACCATGCCGGCCCGGCTGCCGTCGCGCCGGGACAGGATGCGGCGCACCATGTCCCCCGGGCCGGTGCCGGACCCGCCGGTGGTGATGATGAGGTCGGCCCGCAGCGTCTGGTCCTCCAGCAGCGCCCGCAGCGCCTCCGGGTCGTCGTCGCAGATCCCGACGCGGTACGCGTGCGCGCCCGCCTCCGCGGTGGCCGCGGTCAGCGCGTGCGAGTTGACGTCGACGACCTGGCCGGGCTGCGACACCCGGCCCGCCTCGACCAGCTCGTCGCCGGTGGAGACGATGACCACGCGCGGGCTGGGCCGCACCACGACGTGCCCGATGCCGCTCGCGGCGAGCGCGCCGACCAGGGCCGGGGTCACCGCGGTGCCCGCGCGGGCGAGCACCGCGCCCTCGGCCATGATCTCGCCGGCGCGGCGCACCCCGAAGCCGCGCTTGGCGGCGCGGTGCACCTCGACCGAGGCCATGCCCTGGTCGGTCCACTGGATGGGCACCACCACGTCCGCGGCCAGCGGCAGCGCCGCCCCGGCGGCGACGGAGAAGCAGGTGCCGGGCGTGAGCCGGGCGGGCCGCCAGCTGGACGCGGCGAGGTCGCCCACCACGTTCAGCCGGGCGGGCCGCCCGGCGGCGGCCGCGGCGATGTCCTCCGAGCGGGCGGCGTACCCGTCGATCGCGGCCTGGTCGAAGGCCGGGTACGGGTGCGCCGCCACGACGTTGTCGGCGAGCACATTGCCGTGCGCCTGGGTCAGGTCCAGATCCAACGCCGGCAGCGCCCGCAGCCTGCGCAGCACACTGCCCAGGTAGTCGGCGAGCGGCGTCAGCTCGCCCTCGGCCGCGGCCGGGTCGAGCTGGACGGGGTCCGGGGTGGACCTGACCGTGGCGGTCATGTCAGGAGGCCTTCCCCGCATTGCGGTCGAGGCCGGCGACGAAGGACCGGAGCCACTCGGTGAACGCCGCGCCGAGGTCGTCGCGCTCGCTGGCGAGCTGCACGACGGCCTGCAGATAGCCCAGCGGCATGCCGGTGTCGTAGCGGTGCCCCCGGTAGATGATGCCGTGCACCGGGGTGCCCTCGGCCAGCAGCAGCGCCATCGCGTCGGTCAGCTGGATCTCGCCGCCGCTGCCCGGCTTGGTGCGCCGGATCGCGTCGAAGATCGTGCCGGGCAGCACGTACCGGCCGACGACGGCCAGGTTGCTCGGAGCCTCCTCGACCGAGGGCTTCTCGACCAGGCCGGTGACCCGCACGACGTTCTCCACGTCGGACAGCTCCGGCTCGGCGTCGGCGATGGACGCGATGCCGTACCGGTTGACCTGGTCGTCCGGGATCTCGATGAAGGCGAGCACGATGCCGCCGGTGCGCGACTGCAGGTCCAGCATCTGCGGCAGCAGCGGCTGCGACTCCTCGGTGAACTCGTCGCCCAGCAGCACGGCGAACGGCGCGTCGCCCACGTGCGACTCGGCGTACGAGACCGCGTGGCCCAGGCCCAGCGGCTCGCCCTGACGGCAGGTGTAGATCTCGGCCAGCTCCGAGGTGCCCCGAACGGCGGCCAGGCGCTCCATGTCGCCCTTGGCCTCCAGCCGCGCCTCCAGGTACGGCTGGCGGTCGAAGTGGTCGACCATGCTGGTCTTGCCGCGGCCGGTGATCAGGAGGACGTCCTGGATCCCGGACCGGGAGGCTTCCTCCACGATGTACTGCAGGACCGGTCGGTCGACGACCGGCAGCAGCTCCTTCGGCACCGCCTTGGTGGCCGGGAGGAACCGGGTCGCCAGACCCGCCGCGGGGATGACGGCCTTGGTGGCTCGCGGACCGTGGGTGACCACGTGCGCGGGCTGAGGCTCTGCGCTGGGGGTGTGCTCCGACATGTCGCGAGACTAACGGCCCCGAGCCTGTCTAGGGGCCTGTGGGCTGCTCGACGCGCCGCCGGAAGCGCAGAGCAGTCCGCCCGGCGCGGCGACCTGGAACGTGTCGCGGCCTGCGGCCTTGGCCGCGTACAGGGCCTCGTCGGCCGCCTGGAGCACGCCCGCGCCCTGCTGTCCATGATCTGGCAGCACGGCCAGTCCGATCGAGACGGTGACATGGACGAAGATGTCCGGCCCGCCGTCGCGCGACGGCACCACGATCGGCTCGCGGCGCACCGCGTCGCACAGCCGCTCGGCGACGGCGATGCCGCCCACCTCGTCGGTCTCCGGCAGCAGCACCACGAACTCCTCGCCGCCGTGCCGGAAGGCCACGTCGACCTCGCGGATCTCGTACCGGATGCGCTGGGCGAACTCGGCGAGCACCGCGTCGCCCGCGGCGTGGCCGTAGGTGTCGTTGATCTCCTTGAACCGGTCGAGGTCCAGTGCGAGCACGCACAGCCGCCGGCCGAACCGGGCCGCCCGCTCGGACTCCCGGCGCAGCGAGTCGCGCAGCGACCGGTAGTTGAACAGGCCGGTCAGCGGGTCGGTGACGGACAGCCGCTGGGCCTCCTCGTGTACGCGTACGTTGTCGACCGCGACCGCGGCCTGCCCGGCGAAGGTGCGCAGGGTGACCAGATCGGAGTCGTCGAACTCGTCGCGGCCCAGCCGGTCGTAGAGGGCCAGCACGCCGCGCGCCGCGGGCAGCGCCCCCGGCTGCGGGAACGCGCCCGCCTCGGTGATGCTCGGCGCCGAGAACGGCACGACCATGTACGTGCGGCAGTCCGGCTCGCCCGGGTCCAGCCGCGGCCCGTCGCGCTCGACCCGGCCGCTGCGCGGCACGCCGGTGGCCGCGACCGAGCCGGTCAGGCCCAGCCCGTACGGCACGCGCAGGGTGCCCCGCTCGCCGGTGGTCCACTGCTCGCCCAGGCCCTCGGTGCACTGGCCGACCAGCGCGCCGGTGGCCGGGTCGGCCAGCAGCACCACGCCCGCCGACGCGCCGGTGGCGTGCCGGGCGGTCTGCAGGATGACGCGCAGGATCCGGTCGAGGTCGTGCGTGCTGGACAGGGTGTCGCCGAGCACGCCCAGGTGGCCGCGCAGCTGGTCGCGGCTCGCGGTCAGCGCCGCGACGTAGGTGTGCAGCTCGCGGGTCATGTGGTTGAACGCGGTGGCGAGGCGTCCGATCTCGTCGTTGCCGCGCACCGGCACCCGCGCGTCCAGGTCGCCCCCGGCGACGCGGTCGGCGGCCAGCGCCAGCTCGACGACGGGCTCGGTCGCGGTGCGCGCGAGCCACCACGCCACGGTGACCGCCACCGCCGCGGTGGCCAGCACGACGAGGGTGAGCAGCATGTAGAGGCCGGTCGGCGGGCGCGCGGGCAGCGACACGGCCAGCGGCAGCGGCTCGCCGGGGATCGGCCCGAGCCGGGCGACCAGGTGGCCGTTGTCGGCGGCGCCGGTCGCGCCCTCGCCCAGCTTGCCGGCGTACCCGCTGATGGTGGCGGCGTCGGTGCCCAGCATCGTGGTGTGCACCGGCCCGGCGGCGGCCGCCTGGTCGGGGGCCGGGTCGAGCGGGACGGTGAGCGGGCCGGAGCCGTCGTCGGGCTCGTCGGCCGCGGCGGGCTCGCCGAGCGGCTGCCCCGGGCCGTCTGCGGTCGGGTCGACCGCCCCGCCGGGCACCGCACCACCCGCGGCGGCACCACCCGCGGCGGCCCCGCTGAGCTCGCCCGCGGCGGCCGCGGCCAGCTCCCCGGCCGCACCGCCGATCGCCCCGCCGACCCCGTCCTGCGCGGCCTGGTCGGCGAGGTCGTCCTCGGGCAGGTCGGCGAGGTCGGGTTCGGGCGCGGCGACCGTGGACCCGGCCGGCAGGCCGGCGCCGGGCAGCAGGGTCAGCTGCGCGCCGGCGGCCTGGGCCAGCCGCCGGATGAGGTCGCCGTCGACGGCGATCGCGGCGGAGACGGTGCCGGTCGGCTCGCCGCCGGGTCCGGCCAGCGGCACCCGGGCCGACAGCGCCTCGAACCCGGCGACCGCGTCCGGGGCGACCTGCGGGTCGGGCCCGGCGCAGTCGGCCCACGGCGGGGCCGGCGCCTGGGCGGTGGTGGCGCCGCCGACACCCGTGTCGATGTGTACGCCGCCCGCGAGCCCGGCGGCGACCATCCGCTCGGCGGTGGCCAGGCGCTGGTCGGCAGGTGCGGCGGCGACGCCCTCGGCGACGGCGCGCAGCTGGCCGCAGAGCGCCCCGACCGAGGTGCGCACCGAGCCCGCGGCCACGGTGAGCCGCTCGGTCGCCCGCTCGTGGGACAGCTTGCTGACCATGGTGCCGACGAAGAAGGCGCCGATCAGGACGGGACTGAGGACGACCGCCAGGAAGGCGGTGGTGAGCCGTGCGCGCAGTGTCACACTTTCCCCCTCGGCGGCGGTGAAGTCACCGGAGTCAACGGCCGACGCCGCGCCAGGATGCGACGGATGTACAACCTGAGGACGTTATGAGTGAATATTCCGCTTCTTCGGTGTCCGCCGCCGCGACGAAGCGTGAGGTACGCGGGCCGCTGCTCGCCGCGCGCCGCGCGATGACCCCGCAGGCCGTCGCCGCGGCCGCCGACGCGCTCGCGGCCGGGCTGGCGGCGCTGGTCCCGCCGGACGCGGCCTGGACCGTATGCGCGTACGTGCCGATGGCGGGCGAGCCCGGCGGGCCCGGCCTGCCCGACCGGCTGGCCGCCCTGCCCGGTGTGGCCCGGGTGCTGCTGCCCGTGCTGCGGTCCGATCGCGATCTGGACTGGGCCGCGTACACCGGCCGCGGCTCGCTGGTCCCGGCCACGCTCGGGCTGCTCGAACCGGCCGGTCCGCGACTGGGCGTGACCGGGATCACTCAGGCCGATCTCGTGCTCGTGCCGGCGCTCGCCGTCGACCGGCGCGGCGTGCGCCTGGGCCGGGGCGGCGGCAGCTACGACCGCGCGCTGAGCCGGATCCGGCCCGGGACAGCGGTGATCGCACTGCTCCACGACGGGGAAGTGCTGGACCGGGTGCCCGCCGAGCCGCACGACCGGCGGGTGTCCGCTGCGCTCACGCCGTCCGGCCTGGTGCGCATTCCCGGCTGACCACGACAGTGGGGTCGGCGACAGGCACTTGGCTTCCCGGCGGGGCGTCAGGCACTATTAGCACTCGGGATACCGGAGTGCCAGCAATGATCATGGAGGGGAACGTGCCCACCTACCAGTACGCCTGCACCGCCTGCGGTCACCAGCTGGAGGCCGTGCAGTCGTTCGCGGACGAGCCGCTGACCGAGTGCCCGACCTGCGAGGGCACCCTGCGCAAGCTGTTCTCCTCGGTCGGCGTGGTGTTCAAGGGCTCCGGCTTCTACCGCACCGACTCGCGCGGCAGCGGCTCCGCCTCGACCGCCCCGGCGACCTCGTCGTCGAGCAGCGGCGCGTCCACCAGCGGCGGTTCGTCGACCAGCACGCCGTCGACCAGCAGCAGCAGCAGCTCGTCGAGCAGCACCACGAGCGCCGCCGCCTGATTTCGGCGTGGATTGTCCGCTTCGGCGCTATAGTACGGCGATGTCCAGGCTCCGCCGTCGCCGTAGCGGGTGATCAGTCCCAGTGCGGGGGACGCTCGTCCATCAACCGGTCGTCGTTGCTCCACGACCGCTCTCCCCAGCCCCGGTCCGTGTCCTCACGGGTCTGCTCGGGCAGGACGGGCGCGTCGTCCTCGAGCTCGACGGCGCGGTCGTCGTCGCGACCGCCGGTGAAGGCCTCACTGCTCACCACCGCAGCATAGGACCCGCGCACCCGGCTCCCGCCGCGCACCGGCCCGCCCGGGCGGCGCGATGAGCCGGCCCGGTGACGAGCAGTGGCGCCGCCCCGACCCCGACGCCGGCGAGTCCGACGCCGCACGCGCGGCCCAGGCCTACCCGGGGCCGCCCCAGCAGATCCCGCCGCCGCCCGGCTGGCACCCCGAGGTCGAGCGCCGCACCACGCCGCCGCGCCGGCTGCCGGAGGTCGACCACGACGCGCTGGACCTCGCCGAGGACCGCGCGGACCGGTTCACCAACCTGCTCGGCATCGTGGCCGGCGTCGTGCTGATCCTGGTCGCGTGCATCCAGTGGCGGACCTGACTCAGATCGTGCCCCACACCGCCTGGGCGCCGCTGTCCCCGGTCAGGAAGATGTAGTAGCCGGCCGCGACCGCCGCGGCGATCGTCAGCGCGGACAGGCCGTAGATCAGCGCCTTCGACCCGCTCGTGTCGGGCTTCTTCGCCGCCGACGTGCTGACCAGCACCAGCGCGATCGCGAACCCGCCGAGCAGGATGCCCGCCCACGCGGCCGCGTCGCCGTGGTCCTTGTGCAGGTCCACCTGGCTGAGGATCTGCGGCGGGTATCCCTTGTCGACCAGCGTCTGGAACAGCCGCTCGCCGCTCAGCTTGGCGAACCACAGCGCCGCCGGGGCGGCCACGCCGAGCGCCAGCACGACCCAGCCCAGGTGCCTACGGAGCGTCGGCACCAGTGCGTAGAGCACCGACGCCACGATCAGCAGCGGCCCGAAGACCACGCCGAAGTGGACCAGCAGCGGATGAGCCGGCAGGCCGAACATCTCCCCGAACACGGTGCCTCCACGTTGATCGCCGGACGCGGGTCAGGCTGAGCCTAGACCTGCCCCGCGTCGATGGGATAGGGGGCAATACCGAGTGTCGCCGACCACGTATATCGCTCCTTTTCTTGAACAGATCCAGGTCACCTGCTGAAATGGGTTCATGTACGGCGACGACGGGCCTCAGGCCCTCCTCCGCGCGCGGGGCCTGCGGGTGACCCGGCCGCGCCTCGCCGTGCTCGACATCCTCGGCCAGGGCGGGCACCTCGAGGTCGAGGAGATCACCCGCCAGGCCCGGGAGCGGCTCGACTCGGTCTCCACCCAGGCCGTGTACGACGTGCTCGGCGCGCTCGCCCGAGCCGGGCTGGCCCGGCGCATCGAGCCGGCCGGATCACCGGCCCGCTACGAGGCCCGCAGCGGCGACAACCACCACCACATCGTCTGCCGCGGCTGCGGCGAGATCGCCGACGTGGACTGCGCCACCGGCGCCGCGCCGTGCCTCGACCCGAGCCAGACCCATGGCTTCACCCTCGACGAGGCCGAGGTGACCTACTGGGGCCTGTGCCCCACCTGCCAGCGCCTCGCCGCCGACGACCGCACCACCACCTGACCCACCGCCCCACCTGACGCCGCCCCGCCGCCACGGCCGGGCCCGCGCCCGCGCCCGCGTCCGCGTCCGCCAAGATCGCCCGACTTGCCTGGCACCTGTGCGTATCTTGAGCCCGCTTTCGCCCAGGTGCCTGGCAAGTCGGATGATCTTCGTGGGGGCGGGGTCCGGTCACGGCGTCGTGGTGGAGTGGGTGTCCTGCTGGTGGGGCACCGGCGGGATCGGTTCGATCGCGGCCCACGGCTCGCGGGTCGGCGCGTCGGCGCCCGCGGGGCAGACCTTGCGGTAGTCGCACCAGCTGCACAGGCTGCCCGGCCTCGTCGGGAACGCCTCGTCGGCGGGCACGCCCTCGTCCAGCGCCCGCTCGGCCGCGATGATGTCGCGCGCGGTGTCCTCGGCCCGGGACACGTGCCGCGCGATCGACTCCGGCGTGTGCTCGTGCGCGGCGACCGTGCCGGTCGGCAGGTGGTGCAGCTCCACGGTGCGGCAGGGCCGCCGGAAGACCCGCTCCGCGGCGAACGCGTACAGCGCGAGCGCCAGCGAGCCGCGGGCGTCGTCGGCGTCGAGCCCGGTGCGGCCGGTCTTGTAGTCCACGATCACCGCCTCGCCGTCGCGCGCGTCGATGCGGTCGGCCCGGCCGCTCAGCGCCAGCACCGTGGTCTTCGCCGCGACGGTGCGCTCCACGCCCAGCGGCTGCAGCTCGGGGTCGAGTCCGGCGACGTAAGACTCCAGCCAGCCCAGCGCCCGGCCGTACGCGGCACGCTCCTGCTCGTCGTCGCGGTAGCCCTCGCGCACCCAGGTCGCCTTGAGCAGCCGGGGCAGCGCCTCCGGGCCGCGGCGCTCGGCGGGCACGTCCCACCAGTTGCGCAGCGCGGTGTGCACGCTCGCGCCCAGGGAGTTGTGCGCCCAGGCGGGACCCTTCGGCGGCGCGGGCCGGTCGACGTAGCCGTACCGGTAGCGGCGGGGGCAGTCGGCGAACGACGACAGCTTGCTCGGGGTGCAGACGAACAGCCGTTCCGGCATCAGGTCGAAGCCGAGCTGCTCGGGGACGTCCTGGCCGCGGCCCGTCCGGCGGCCCGAGGGGGTGGGGGTTCGGCTCACCTGGTCGATCCTCCCAGTTCGGTGCGACACTGGCGAGGCGACCCGCCCGCTGGCGGTGCGGGCCTCGACGAAGGAGCTGCCGTGGGACTGTTGCGCTGGCTGCGCGGCAACGACAACAGCGCCACGGCGATGGTGTCCGCCGGGCTCGCCGAGATCGACGGTCTGTTCCGCCCCACCAAGCACAAGCAGACCGAGCACGTCCAGGAGGCGAGCCGCCGCCGGGTGGACGTCGCCAACGGCTCCGGGATCGACCTGGACCGGGGCGTCGCCGTGATCCGCCGCGGCCGCGCCGCCGAGGAGCCCGCCTGACTCAGGGGTGCGACTGGGTGAACATCTCCACGAAGGCACCGATCGAGTCGGCCATCAGCTGCACCGCGATTGCGGCCAGCAGCAGGCCCGCGATCCGGGTGAGCACCTCGATGCCGCCCGGCCGCAGCACCTTGACGATGAAGCCCGAGTAGCGCAGCACCAGCCACACCGCGGCCATCACGGCCACGATGCCGAGCGCGATCGCCACATAGTCGCCCGCCTGGTCAGCCCGCTGCACGAACAGCATGGTCGCGACGATGGCGCCGGGGCCGGCCAGCAGCGGCGTGCCCAGCGGCACCAGCGCGATGTTCGAGGTCGCCTGCTGGTCCGGGTCGTCGGCCTTGCCGGTCAGCAGCTCCAGCGCGACCAGCACCAGCAGCAGGCCGCCCGCGCCCTGCAGCGCGGGCAGCTGGATGTGCAGGTAGTCCAGGATGGTCTGGCCGGCCACGGCGAAGACCGCGATCACACCCAGGGCCAGCGCCACCGCCTGCCAGGCGGCCCGGTGGCGCTCCCGCGCGGGCAGCGCCCCGGTCAGCGCCAGGAAGATGGGCACCATGCCGGGCGGGTCCGTGATCACGAGCAAGGTGACGAAGACCTCGCCGAAGAACTTCCAATCCACACCGGATGCATAGCACGCCGGGCGACCGCGGTCAGGCCGGTCCCGTCACCGGGGTGGTGCCGGTCGCACCGGCGAGGATGCGCTCCAGCGCCGCGGGATCGGTGGTGTACTCCCCGATCCGCACCTTCTTGTGCGTGCCGTGGAAGTCGGAACTGCCTGTCGTGAAAAGCCCCAGCTCCGCGGCGTGTCGGCGCACCTCGGCGCGCTCGGCCGGGCTGTGGTCGTGGTGGTCGGCCTCCAGCCCGTCCAGGCCCGCCGCGGCCAGCTGCCCGAACACGGCGTCCGGGACGACCCGGCCGCGCACCGACGCGCGCGGGTGCGCGAAGACGGTCACCCCGCCGGCGGCCTTGACCAGCCGCAGCGCCTCGTACACGTCGAGGTCCTCCTTGGGCACCCGGTAGCGGCTGCCCAGCCAGCCCTGGCCGAACGCCTCCTGGGTGTCGGCGACCAGGCCCGCGCGGATCAGCGCGGCGGCCAGGTGCGGGCGCCCGATGGTGCCGCCGTCGGCGTGCTTGAGCACGTCGTCCCAGTCGATCGGGATGCCGTCGGCGCGCATCAGCTCCACCATCCGCTCGGCCCGGCCGAGCCGGGACTCGCGGACCCGCGCCAGCGCCCGGACCAGCGGCTCGTACGCCGGGTCGAACAGGTACGCCAGCAGGTGCAGCGAGATCGTCTCGCCGTCGCCGTGCCACCGGCAGCTGAGCTCGGCCCCCGGGATCAGGGTGAGCCCGGCGGGCAGCGCGGCCGCCGCGGCCGCCCAGCCGCTGGTGGTGTCGTGGTCGGTCAGCGCCGCCACGGTGAGCCCGGCGGCACGGGCCTGCCGCATGAGCTCGGCGGGCGGGGTGGTGCCGTCACTCGCGGTGGAGTGCAGGTGCAGGTCGATCTTCACTTGGCGGTGCCGAAGGCCGGAATCATGGTCCACCCGGGTGTCACGTCGTCAGGCATGGTCACCTGCAGTTTCGCACCGTCGGTCCGGCAGGCGAGGATGGCGTCGCCGCCGATCTGGGCCAGCGCCGTCTGGCTGTCGGACCAGACCAGCGCGACCACCGTCTCGACCGGGCAGTTCGCGGCGAGCTGCAGCTCCTTGGCCTTCTGCTGCGGATCCGCGGCGGCCGCGTCGCGGGCCCGTTGCAGGTCGACCATCTCGACCCCGACCGGCGTCACGATGGCGAGCAGGCGGCCGTCGGGCGACAGCGCCGCGCCGCGCCGGATCGACTCCATGGTGATCAGCTTGCTGCACCCCATCCTGGCGCCGATCTTGAGGCCGTTCTTCTCCGCGGTCACGTCGACCAGGCACAGCCGCTTGTCGGCACCTTCCACCACGCCGACCGTCGCGGTGCCGCCGACCGTGCCGAACACGGCCCGCAGCTCGGCGTTCCAGGTCTCGGTGTACTTCGCCGAGCCGGCGCTCCAGTAGTCGAAGCCCTTGGCGCTGGACAGCACCACGCGCTCGCCGAAGAAGGTCTGCGGCACGGCCGTCGGCGGCACGGCGGAGGCGGCGACCTGCGTGCCACGCTGCGGATCGGTCAGCCTGGTCACCGTCAGGGTGCCCTGCTCGTTGACGGCGACCCGCGCCCCGTCCTGGCTCACCGTCCAGGACGCGCGGCCGGCGAGGGTGACCGGCTTGTCGGCGGCGCTCGGGAGCAGGCGCACCGAGCTGCGGTCGGAGTAGACCCAGCCGTCCGGGACCTTGGCGATCGCCTCGACACCGCCGTCCTGCTGCAGGTCGATGCGCTGGCCGTCGCTGGTCCACAGCTGCCGGCCGACGAGCAGGTCGATCGGCAGGGCCATGGTCGGCAGCTGCGGCTCCTGGGTCACCAGCGGCTGGCCGCCGTCGACGAACAGGTCCTGGAAGGTGACCCGGTCGCCCTCGGCGGCGGTCGGCCGACCGCCGCTCAGGCTCTGGGCCGCGGTGGCCGCGCCGAGCACGGCCGCGAACGCGAACACGGTCATCGTGCCGGTCATCGTCTGCCGACGCCGAGCCGTCACGCGCGCGCGGCGGATGGCCCGCCCGGCGGGATCGGCGGCGGCAGGCGGGGTCTGCACGCGAGCCGCGAACATCTCACGCAGCTCGTCCTCAAGCATGGTCACCGCCCCGGTTGGCCGACCGGCACTCGCGCCGGTCGAACTGCTTCCTTCCGAGGCGCCGGCACCGCGGGTGCGGTGACCGAGGGGAACCCGGCCGTCGTGGGGACCTCGCCCGTGGGCAGGTCGAGCGTCTCCGCGACGACCGTGTCCGGCCGCTGCCGCGGGACCGCCGGAGCCGCCAGCGTGGCGGGCATCCTGCCGGTGACCCCCTCGGCAGCCAGCCGCTGCCGCAGGGTGCCCAGGGCGCGAGAGGTCTGGCTCTTCACGGTCCCGGGCGAGATCTGCAGCATCGCGGCTGTCTGTGCCTCAGACATGTCCTCGTAGAAACGCAGTACCAGCACGGCGCGTTGTCGCACCGGCAGAGCTTTGACATGTTTCCAGAGCACGTCCCGTTCGAGCTGCTCTTCGAGATTGTCCGGTGCGGCCCGTTCCGGCAGGAATTCGGTGGGTCGCTCACCGTGCCAGCGCCGCCGCCACCAGCTGGTCGCCGTGTTGACGAGCACGCGCCGGGCGTAGGGCTCCACCGCCTCGATCTGGCCGAGGCGCTTCCACGCCAGATAAGTCTTGGTGAGCGCCGTCTGCAGCAGATCCTCCGCGGTGGCCCAGTCTCCGGCCAGCAGGTACGCGGTTCGCAGCAGGGCAGCCGAACGTGCGGTCACGAACTCGCGGAACTCGTCCTCCATCGCCGACCGGTGGCTCACAGACGCACCTCCCATCGCGGGCGCGTAACGGACGCCCGACCGAGGCGCGTCGAACCGCGCCCATCACCCCGTGTAAGAGGCTCGCGCACGGCTTTCGGTTCCCGGTATCGGGTGGATACCCCGTATGCGTCACCTCAACGGACAGACTGGCATACGAGCGCTAGCGGATCTAGATCTGGCAAAGAAATTTCCTGTCGCCTTTCACCGGTTCTTCACAAACTTTCTGCAACCTCCGCGTGCGCGTCTGTTGCACTCCGGTGACGGCGAATGGACTATTCCTCTTCCGCCTCGCGACCGAGCCGCGCCTCGACCGCCGCGGGCTCGTACATCTCCTCGACGATGCGCAGGTAGAGCTCGTTCGGGTTGGGCATGTGCTCGACCTTGCTGAGCGCCTGGTCCTGACCCGCGGACTCGAGGACGAAGGTGCCGTAGTTGAGCATCCGGCCCAATGGGGACTGCTCGTACTTCATGTCGGTGACCTTGAGCAGCGGCATCATCGCGACCTTTCGGGTGATGAGTCCCTGCACCAGCATCAGCCGTTTGTTGGTCAGAATGAACCGATCGAAGTACCAGTCGGCGACAGTCCAGGCGACCCAGCTCATCACCAGCGCCCAGATGACGACCGCCACCACCCACATGCCGGCCACGTCCTGCTTCGCGAGGAAGCCGGACAGGTAGCCGAGGGCGAAGGTGGCGATGATGCCGATCATCAGCGGGTTGGTCAGGTGCACCCAGTGGCGCTTCCACTCGCCGCGATACCGCTCCGTGGGGAACAGGTAGCGGGCGACCATGGAGCTCGGCTCGTCCTCGAGCGGGAGCACCCGGCGCGGGCCGAGCGGCATGCCGGAGGAGTCGAACCGCACTCCGGCGAGCTCTTCCTCGGTGAAGTCCGGGATCTCGCCGCCCAGCGGCGCGGTCGTGGAGCCGTCACCGGGATCGACGGGAGGCCGGCCGCCGGCACCACTGCCGGCACCACCGCCCCCCGCACCGGCGGCCGCCCCCACGGTCGCCTTCCCCACGAAATGGGTGTGGTCGCCTGAGTCGGCTCGCGACTCGCTCTCGGCGGGCGGGCGGGACTCCGCGCGCGTCCGCGGGATGGGCTCCGTGTCGTGCTCGCGCCGACCGGACCACTCCGGACCGTCAGGATCCGGAGCTCGCTCCTCGCTTGGCTCGTCCGGCCCCAGACCGCCGATCATGTGAGCTAAGCGACCAGGCTGCCGAAGAAGTCACCGAAGCCCTGGGCGATGTCCATGACGGTGCCGCCCAGCGTCTTCACGACGTTCGCCGCAGAATCGGGCCGGAACGCCACGAAGAAGATCAAAAAGGCGATGCCGCCCCACGTAAGGATCTTCTTGAGCATGTCGGGCTATCCCCCTCCGCCTGGCCGTGTCCACTCGACAACTGGTGGCCGTGGCGAGACTCAGCGTATCAGTAACGTTGCCTGCCGAGAATCATTAAGGCATATCCGTGCCAGGCAAACCAGCAGCGTCCGATGAGGAAGTAAGGAAGCCGACTCAGCGCCGCGCGCGCAGGCGCGGCGACAGCGCGCCGTACACCAGTTCGGGTGGGAGCCAGTCCGCGAGGTCCTGGAGCACGACCTCCTCGCTGAGGAGGTACCCGGCCTGCGCGGGCCAGGTCACCGCGTAGAGCCAGCGCCCCCGCGCCTCCCCGGCGTACGCGCTGCGGTCGTCGGGCGTGGACACCGCCCACAGTGGAGTGGGGTGCCCGTCGGCCTTCACCTTCGCGTGTGAACCGTGGTTGGCGGGCGGGTCGGTCAGGTCCGGGCCCGGGTCCGGGCCCGCGATGCCGGCGAACAGCGCGCCGAGGCCGACCCCGGGGTCCTCCGCGACCAGCAGCACGTCCGCCGGGCCGTCGCTGAACGGCGTGGGGCCGCTGCAGGCCAGCGCCGTGGCCGACACGCCGGACCGGTCGTCGCCGGCCCAGGCCACGCCGGTCACGGTCCAGCCCGTCGGCAGCGGCCACGGGCACCACAGCGGCAGGCCCGACTCGGCCGCCCGCTTCGTGACGCAGGCGAAGACGTCGTGATTGACGTGCTGGGCGGTATGCAGCGGCGGCACGGGGCCGTCCCGTTCACAGACCCATTCGGAGTGGGCCAGACCGGGCGGCCGCAGATCGCCACCGCACCGCGGACAAGTCACCGCGAGCCCCATGACCCCCACTGTCCGCCCCACCGAACGGGCACGTCAAGCCACTCGCCAAGATCGCTCGGGCGTGGCGCGGGCCGCCGGTGCGGCCACCCGACGTCCGGTCAGGCCGGCGGCGGGCCGGCGTACGCGCGGATCCAGGCGTGCATGGCGACCGCCGAGGCCACCCCCGCGTTGATGGACCGGGTCGAGCCGTACTGCGCGATCGAGTACAGCTGGTCGCAGGCCGCGCGGGCGCCCTCGGACAGCCCCGGGCCCTCCTGCCCGAACAGCAGCACGCAGCGGCGCGGCAGGGTGGCGGTCTCCAGCGGCCGGCTGCCCGGCAGGTTGTCGATGCCGATCACCGCCAGCCCGGCCCCGTGCGCCCAGCCGGCGAACGCCCCGATCGTGTCGTGGTGGCGTACGTGCTGGTAGCGGTCGGTCACCATGGCGCCGCGGCGGTTCCACCGGCGGCGGCCGACGATGTGCACCTCGGCGGCGAGGAAGGCGTTCGCGGTGCGTACGACGGTGCCGATGTTGAAGTCGTGCTGCCAGTTCTCGATCGCCACGTGGAAGTCGTGCCGCCGGGTGTCCAGGTCGGCCACGATCGCCTCGTGCCGCCAGTAGCGGTAGCGGTCCACCACGTTGCGCCGGTCGCCGGCGGCCAGCAGCTCGGGGTCGAAGCGCTCGTCGGTCGGCCACGGCCCCGCCCAGGGGCCTACGCCGACCTCCAGCTCGTCCTCCGGCAGCCGCTCGGCGGGCACGTGCGCGCCGGGCCGCTCCGCCGGATCGCGGGGAGCCGGCGGCGTGCCCGGCTCCGCGGGCACGGCGGGCTCGCCACGTTCGGTGTTCACAAGGGCAGAAGCTTAACCGCCGGGGGATGCGAAGGCCCCGGCGCGCCGTCGCGGTGGCGGCGCGCCAGGGCCCGGCGGTCCCGCGCTAGACGTTGCGCAGGGCCTCTCCCAGATCGGTCAGGAAACGCTGCTCGGACCGGCTGCGGGTGACCCCGCCCAGGCCGAGCAGGCCGCCCGAGCGGGCGGCGCCGCAGACCTGGTCCGCGATCGACTCCAGCCAGCCCCGGTACGCCTGCCCGTCGGCGGGCGTGGCCCGGGCGTCGAGGACCAGCGCCGCCGCACGGCAGCTCACCAGGACCTCGGTGATGGCATGGTCGGGATCGCGGAACTGCTCGGCGGCCGGCGGATCTTGGTCGGCCTCGGCATAGATGGCGCCGACGATCGCCTTCACCAGCTCGGAGTCGGCGTCCGCGCCGGCGGCGATGGCGTTGATGCCGGCCAGCCCCTCGTCGACCGTACGGCGGTCGCTGTCGGGTTCGGCGGAGGTGGCGGCGATCATGACACGGGCCGGGAGCCGGATCAGCAGCTCCCACTCGTGCGGTTCGAAGGTGAGAGGGGCGATCTCCCGCCGGTACAACTGGCGCGAGATCAGGTGATCAGCTGCGGAATGACTCGGCATGGCGACCTCCTGCCGTCAGCATATGCCGCGACGCCGGACGCTTGCCGCGAAGCGTGTCAAACGCTGGAGTAACGGCAGCCCGTGGTGTGTGATGTAGTTCTCGGCTCGGCCTATGTACTCACCGGTAGCCCTCCGGCAAAATCCTTTCCACAAGCGTGGGCGGCGGGTGCCGGGGAGGGCCCCGCCGTTCACTGCATCCAGGGGCAGGAGACGGACAATGCAGTTCGGGCGCTACTTCGAGGAGTTCGAGGTCGGGGCGATCTACAAGCACTGGCCCGGCAAGACGGTCACCGAGTACGACGACCACCTCTTCTGCCTGCTGACCATGAACCACCACCCGCTGCACCTGGACGCGCACTACGCGGCCACCCAGACCGACTTCAAGCGCAACGTGGTGGTCGGCAACTACATCTACTCGCTGCTGCTGGGCATGTCCGTGCCCGACGTCAGCGGCAAGGCCATCGCCAACCTCGAGGTCGAGAGCCTGCGCCACGTCGCGCCGACCTTCCACGGCGACACCATCTACGGCGAGACGACCGTGCTGGACAAGCGCGAGTCCGAGTCCAAGCCCGACCGCGGCGTGGTCGCCGTCGAGACCCGGGGCTACAACCAGGACGGCACCCTGGTCTGCGTCTTCAAGCGCAAGGTCATGGTCCCCAAGCGCCCCGAGTCCGCGTAACCGCCATTTCCCGTAACACGCACCACCACGACCCGTTTTTGCATAGACGTTGGCCTATCTGGATGAAGTCGATCTACGATTTTTCATCCAGATAGGCCAACGTCTATTAAAAGACCGGGCCTGCGGGCCAGTGCGGTGAGGGGGTGGCGGGTGGGAGCGTGGGGGTAAGGCGCCC
>NZ_JBFAOU010000098.1:0-29441 GCF_040675365.1 Catellatospora sp. NPDC049609
AGGGCGCCTTCGCGCACCTCGACGGCATCGGCATCGAGGTGCCTGCGGGTCGGCTGAGCGCGCGCACACACTCCCGAATCTCAGTGGGCCTTCGTCATGACGACCCACTGACCAGTCATTCTCCGGTGAGGTCGACGCTCGCCGACGCGGTCGCGCCGATGGACGCCGCCGCCTGCTGGAGCAGCTCGGCGCTGACAGCGCTGTCCACCGTCAGGGTCATCAGCGCCTCGCCGCCGGCCGCGCGCCGCGCCACCTGCATCGCCGCGATGTTGACCCCGGCCTGGCCCAGGAAGGTGCCGATCGTGCCGACGACGCCCGGGCGGTCGGAGTAGCGGAAGAACAGCAGCACACCCTCGGCGTCGAGCTCCAGGTCGAAGTCGTCGACCGCGGTCAGCTTGACCACGTCGCGCCCACCCGATCCCGCCACCGTGCCCGAGACGGTCACCACGCGACCGTTGGGCTTCGCTCCTCGTACCGTGACGATGTGTCTGTGGCCCTCAGCCTCGGGCTCGGTGACAAGCTCGACCTCGACGCCGCGGTCCGCCGCGAACAGCGGTGCGTTCACGTAGGAGACCTGGTCCTCCACGATGGCGCTGAACAGGCCCTTAGTCGCGGCGAGTTTGAGAACCGATACGTCGTTGCCGACAACCTCACCCCGGACCTCGATCGTGACGCTGGCCGCGACACCGCCAGCGACCGCCGTGAAGACCTTTCCGAGCCTCTCGGCCAGCGGCAGCAGCGGCCGGACCTCCTCGGCGACCACGCCGCCCACCTGGACGTTGGCCGCGTCCGGGACGAACTCCCCCTGCAGTGCCAGTTTGACACTCCTGGCCACGGCGAGACCGGCCTTGTCCTGCGCCTCGACGGTCGACGCGCCGAGGTGCGGCACGGCGACCACGTTGTCGAACGCGAACAGCGGCGAGTCGGTGCACGGCTCCTTGGCGTACACGTCGATGCCGACGCCGGCCACGCGGCCCTCCGCGAGCGCCTCCGCCAGAGCCGCCTCGTCGATCAACCCGCCCCGGGCCGCGTTGATGATACGGACGTCCGGCTTGACCATCTTGAGCTCGTTGACGCCGATGAGGCCGATGGTCTCCGGCGTCTTCACGGCGTGGATCGAGATGAAGTCGGATTCGCGCAGCAGCTCGTCCAGGCCGACCAGGCGGATGCCGAGCTGCGCGGCTCGCGCCGGCTGGACGTAGGGATCGTAGGCGATGATCTGGGTACCGAAGGCGATCATCCGCAGGGCGAAGAGCACACCTACCCGGCCCAGGCCGACGATGCCGACCGTCTTGCCGTGGACCTCGACGCCGGTGAACTTCGAGCGCTTCCACTCGCCCCTCTTCAGCGAGGCGGAAGCCGTCGCCGTATGCCTGGCGACGGCCAGCAGCAGCGCGACAGCCTGCTCGGCGGTGGAGACGATGTTGGACGTCGGGGCGTTGACGACCATCACACCGCGGGCGGTGGCGGCGGCGATGTCGACATTGTCCAGTCCGACACCTGCACGGGCCACGACCTTGAGTCGCGGGCCGGCGGCGAGCGCCTCGGCGTCGACCTGCGTGGCGCTTCGGACGATGACGGCGTCGGCGTCGGCGAGCGCGGCGAGCAGCGCCGAGCGGTCGGTGCCGTCGACGTGGCGGACATCGAAGTCGTTGGTGAGGACATCGAGAGCCGCGGGCGCGAGCTCTTCGGCGATGAGAACGACGGGAACCACTGTTGCCTCACGGGAGTCTTGTGATCGAGGCTCGACGGATCAGGGCAGAACAGGCGGAAGCGAGCCGCGACAAGACGTGGGGTAGCACGCCGCAGACAGTGCGCTCCATGGTGGGAGGACCGCCGGATCGCGACGCCGCGCTCGGGCCATACCAGGCGAATCGTACGGCTTGAGATTGGTTCCGCGGGTGGCTGCCACGGCGTGACGGCCATCCCGTCACCTGCTGGTCACTTCCCGAGCGCGCCGCCTCGGCGCTGATGCGCAGCTGCGAGCCGTGCCGGGCCCGGACCTGTTCGGGCATGTGGGTTTCGAACAGGAATACCGGCGGTTCCAGCTGGAGGGCCCGCAGTTCGAGCGCGGACGGGTCGAGCCCGGCGGCGGTCGCTGCGGTGGTGGTCGCGGGCGGGCCGGCCTGGGCGGTCGGCGGCAGCCCGGCGATGGCGGCGCTGCCCGCGGCGGCGGACAGCACGGCGCGGCGCGTCATCCGGGGGCGGTTGCTCTGGCATGGCTACTCCTTCGTGATACGTCGGAGAAACCTGATCTGCCCGATGCAAGACGATTCAAGAAGCATTGGCGGAGCAGTACCGTGGCCCGGTGCGGGCCGCCCAGCTCAGGCCGCGCTCGGTGAGGGTACGGATCTCGGGGATGTCGAGATCGGGCAGGTGGTGGCCGACGGTGGAGACGAAGATCCGGCCGGCGCCCCACCGCCGGGTCCAGACGGCGGGGTGGGTGACCGGGTCGTGCCAGGGCTGGCCCTGCTCGACCGGGAACGTGATGGTGGCCAGCACGTCGTTGAGCGGGTCGGCGAGCACCCAGTAGCGTTCGGTGTCGAGCTGGACGCGGTCGATGCCGGCGACGATCGGGTATCCGGCGCGTCGCGGCAGCACGGTGAGCGTGTGGGGGGCGAAGTTGCCGGGGTGGCAGACGAACCAGGCGCCGGTCAGCCACTGGTAGCGGCGTTGGGTGAAGGCGGCGACGATGCCGCCGTGCCAGCCGGCCAGGCCCGTGCCGGCCCGGACGGACCGGTCGAGGTTGTCCGCCCCCTGCGGGGTGAGGCCGTCGCCGCCCGCGGTCCAGCAGTTGATGACCAGGTCTGTGCGAGCCAGCAGTGCCGCATCGTCGTAGATCGCCAGGTCCTCGGCGATCCGCACGGTGAAACCCTGCTCGTCGAGGTATGGCAGGAAGCTGTCGGTGGTGCCGACCGGGTCGTGGAAGTCGGCGCCGCCGCGCACTATCAGCGCGCTGCGCATGGTGCACCCGGCCGGTCCGGTGACTGCTCGCCCCCGCCCGCCGTGGGGTCGAGATCTGCCTGCTGCACCTGGCTGCGCAATCGCTGGAACTGCTCTGGTGCGATGGTTCCGGCCACCGGTGCCAGAACCGCGGCCGCGGACAGCGCCACCGCGTCTGCCAGGCGCGCGGGCCACGGCTGGTCGGACAGCTCGCCGAGGGCGAGGGCGGCCACACACGCGTCGCCCGCGCCGGTGGGGTTGCCGGTCAGCGGGTGGGGCAGCTTCGCCTGGCCGGTTCTCGTGCCGTACAGGCCGATCAGTCCTGCTGCGCCCAGTGAGGCGACGACGTCGCGGGCGCCCAGAGCGCGCAGTGCCGACGCCGCGGCGTGTGCGGCGGCCGGAGTGTCGACGGCCAGGCCGGTGGCGGAGTGCAGCTCCTCGGTGTTGGGCTTGACCAGTCCGGGTCGCTGGCGCAGCGCGTTGCGCAGCGGTTCACCATCGGTGTCGAGGATGGTGGCGGCGCCCGCGGCGTGGGCGATGGACAGCAGGGTGGCGTAGGCGTCGGCGGGTACGCCAGCCGGCAGGGAGCCGGACAGGACGACGACCTTGACGCCGTCGAGCAGCCCGGCGTAGTGGGCCTGGAACGCCGCCCATTCCTGGGCGCCGACCCGGGGGCCGGGTTCCCAGAAGCCGGTGGCGCCCGCCGGGTCTGTCACGACGACGGTGCGGCGGGTGTCGGCGGCGATGGGCAGGAACGCCTCGGCGATCCCGGCGTTGCCGAGCAGGTCGCGCAGGTGGGCGCCGGTGGCGCCACCGGCCAGGCCGGTGGCGCGCACTGGGGCGCCGAGGGTGTGCAGCACGCGCGCCACGTTGACGCCCTTGCCGCCGGCGTGCTCGGCGACGGTGGCGACCCGGTGGGTGCCGTGCCGGCGCAGGGAGTCGGTCTCGTAGGTGACGTCGAGTGCCGGGTTGAGGGTGACGGTGAGGATCACGGGCGTGCCGTCACTTGCCCATGCCGAGAGTGAGGCCTTCGGTGAGCCTGCGGCCGAGCCAGACGTACACGGCGAGCATGGGCAGCACGATGATGCACAGCCCGGCGAACAGCCCGCCCCAGTCGGCGCCGCTGTAGGTCTGCTGCTGGACGAAGGAGATCAGCGCGACGGGCAGGGTGTAGTTGTCGGTGGACTGCAGGAAGGTCAGGGCGAGCAGGGTCTCGTTCCAGTGGCCGATGACCTGCAGCACGAACGCGGTCAGGATGCCGCCCTTGGCGACGGGCAGCATGATGCGCCAGAAGGTGCCCGCCGGGGTGGCGCCGTCGAGGGAGGCGGCTTCTTCCAGCTCGGTGGGCAGGGAGCGGAAGAAGCCGGTGAGCAGGAACACCGTGAACGGCATCGACAGGCCGATGTAGATGAGGTTGAGCCCGACGAGGCTGTCGACGAGGTACACGGAGTTGAGCATGATGAACAGCGGGATGAGGATGACCTGCACCGGCACGCCGAGACCGAGCACGAAGAACAGGGTCAGGTTGCGGGTCACGCGGCTGTCGTGGCGGCTGAGGTGGTAGGCGGCCGGTGCGGCCACGGCGACGGTCAGCACCGACGACACGACGGTGACCCAGAGGCTGTTCCAGGTCGCGGTGGCGAAGTCGCTGACGGTCCAGGCCTGCACGAAGTTGTCGAACGACAGCTGGTCGGGCAGGCCCCAGGGCCGGTCGAGGATGGCGCGGGTGTCGCGGAAGGCCTGCAGGACCATCCAGACCAGCGCGGCGACGCTGGTCAGGACGAACAGCCAGGTCAGCGTGGTGGCTGCCCAGCGCAGCGGCCCGGTGGAGGTCCGCATGGCCGAGGCCTTGCGGCGGCGGGCGGAGACGGTGGGGCGGGGCAACGGCATCGGGGTGCTCATCGGGGCCTCTCAGAACTCGATGACGTCGCGGCGCATCACGCGCCGCAGCAGGACGACCAGGGCGGTGACCAGGACCAGCGACAGGATCGCCGAGGCGGTCGCCGCGCCGAAGGCCGGCACGGAGTCACCGGAGAACGCGGTGGCGTACGTGTACACGGCGGCGGTCCAGGTCTTGGTCGGTGGGATGCCGTTGCCGCTGCTGCCCCCGAAGATCCACACGATTTCGAAGATCTTCACGGAGGTGATGGTCCACAGCACGGCGCAGACGCCGAACACGTCCCAGGTCAGCGGGAGGATGACGTGGCGCAGCCGCTGCCAGGCGTTGGCTCCGGCCAGGGCGGCGTCCTCGTAGAAGTAGGGCGGGATGCGGTCGACGCCGGCCATGAGGATGGTGGTGTAGTAGCCGGTCGTCATCCACGTCATCGTGATCATGATGAGGACGAACAGGTTGTCCTGGGCGAGCCACTGCGGCGTGCTGACCCCGAGCGGTCGCAGGATCGCGTTGGCCAGGCCGTCGGGGTTGAAGACGAACCCGGCGAGCACGCCGTAGACCAGGGCGTTGACCAGGTGCGGGAAGAACAGCACCGACCGTACGATCTTGCGTCCGGCCATGTCGCGCAGGACGAGGGTCAGCGCGAAGCTGAGCACGAAGATCGCTCCGCCGACGACGAACAGCAGTTTGAGGGTGTTGCCCAGCGACTGCAGGAACAGCTCGTCCTCGACCAGCGTGGTGTAGTTGTCGAGTCCGGCCCAGGTCATCGGCCCGGATCCGGCCCAGCGGTGCAGGCTGATGACCACGGCGGCCAGGATCGGGATGACGAACAGCACGGTGTAGAGGATCAGCGCGGGGCCGACGAAGGGGATCAGCAGCCGCCGCCGCTGGTCGGCCGGCGACTGGCGGCGGCCGGCGGCGGAGCCGCGGGTGGGGGTGTCGGTCACGGCCGGCCCGGACGTCGCCGTCGCGGGCCGGGTCATGACATCCGGAGCCGGCCGTGCCATCAGCTCTGCGCCTTCCAGTAGTCGATCTGCGCCTGCTTCATCTGGGTCGTGAACTGCGCAGCGGTGATCTTGCCGAGGAACAGTTCGTCGGTCTTGGCCCAGAACGTCTTCTCGTTGTAGCCCGGGAACGCGACGCCGTCGTTCTGCAGGTGGTAGGCGCCGGCGGCGTCGAGGTCGGCCTTGATACCGGCCATCTGCGCAGCGATGGACGCATCGGCCCGGATCGGGATCACCTTCGCCTCGGCGCCCCACTTGTCCTGGTACTTCTTGCTGAGGAAGAACGCGGCGAACTGCTGGGCGAGCTGGGCGTTGGCGGCCTTCTTCGGCACGGCGAAGCCGGTGAAGTCGGCCCGCTCGCTGGCGTGGGTGCCGGTCTTCGGGAACGAGAAGGACGCGTACTCGAACCCGGGCGCGGCGTAGGCGGCCGACTCGGTGGGCAGCCACGAGCCCATGTACATCAGCGCGGCCTCGTTGTTGGCCCACTTCTGCTGCTGGGCGGGGAACTTGCTCGCGTTGTACCCCTTGATCAGGTATCCGCCCTTGACGAGCTGCTCAACCTTCCGGGCGGCGTCGGCCACGGCTGGGTCGTCCCAGGCGGCGCCGGTCTTGTCGGAGGCCAGGCGCATCAGCGCGCCGGGGCCGCTGTTGCGCAGCAGCAGCGTGACGAACCAGGACGAGTTGTAGCCGGCGATGTCGCCGTCGGCGGCCAGGGGCGTCTGGCCGGCGGCCTTGAGCCGGTCGAGGGCGGCGATGAACTCGTTCCAGGTCTTGGGCGGATTGGCCTTCAGCTCGGGGTTCTTGGCGGCGTTGAACCAGATCGTCTCGGACTGGATCTGGTAGGGCAGCATCCACGGCTGGCCGTCGGCGGTCTTGATGTCGACGTCGGCCAGGTACTTGGCGGGGATGTGCTCGCCGGCGGGCTTGCCGTCGACGTCGGCGGCGTAGGCGTCGGCCAGGCCGAGCGCCTGCTCGGTGGCGACCACGGCCGGATACAGCTTGACGTAGGAGCCGTCGACCAGGTCGGGGACGTTGTTGGTGTTCAGCGCCGGGACGAGCTTCTGCAGGTTGTTGCGGCCCTGCCACTCGACCTTGATCTTGATGTTGTGCTGCTTCTCGAAGTCGGCGACGGCCTCGGCCAGCACCTTCTGCTGCGGTTCACCGGTCTTCCACATGGACCAGTACGTGAACTCCTGGTTCGCCTGTCCGGCGTCGTCGGTGCCGGAGCAGCCGGCCATCGCCAGGGCCACCGCGGCGGCGGCACCTGCGGCCAGCGCCTTGGTCCAGCGCACTCGTATCGTCATGAGATCAACACCTCGTGAGTAGGGCGGCTCGACTGTGGAGCCACCTGGGGTGCACGTACTGTTCAGCGCACCTAAGAACGTAATCAAGACGTATTTCGAAAATCGAGGGAAGCCGTCAGGCCGGGTTTCGGCACGCTGGTCCGCAGCAGATATCGCAGTCTTCTCATATTGCGTCTTTAATCATTCCTTGAATGCATCGCAGAATCGCCGCCGAACGGTCCGCGCGCCGCGGACCCGCCACGCGGACCGGAGGAGGACGACCGTGCTCGATGACCAGCCCACATCGCCCCACACTCCGCGGCCCGGACGCCGCCCAGCGGCCAGGGATCTGAAGTTTCAGCAGCTGGCAGCCGATCTGCGCCGTGGCATCCTGGCCGGTGAGTGGGCGGCGGGCACGAAACTGCCCACCGAGAGCCAGCTGGCCGCCGACACCGGCCTGTCGCTGACGACCATCCGTAAGGCCTACGACGAGCTGGTCACCCAGGGCCTGGTCATCCGCCGCCAGGGTGCCGGCAGCTTCGTCGCCGCGGCCCGCCCGCGCCCTGCCCGGGGCCGCTGGACGGTGGGTGTGCTCGTCCCGGACGCGCAGCTGTACTACCCGCGCGTCCTGCAGGGCATCGAGGAGACCCTGTCGGCCGCCGGAGTCGGCCTGCAGCTGGCCACCTACCACTACCGCCGCGATGAGGAAGAACTCGACCTGCGCTTCCTGCTCGACTCCGGCGTCGACGGGCTGCTGCTCGTACCGACCCTGATCGGGCTGGACGACCCGGCAGGACGCGCCCGCCAGCTGATGTCGCTGCCGGTCCCGGCCGTGCTGCTCGAACGGCGCCTGGCCCACGCCGGGCCCGCCGACCGCACCGAGCACGTCTGCTCCGACCACGAAGCGGGCGCCTACGACGCCGTCGCCCACCTGCACCGGCTCGGCCACCGCGCTATCCATCTGGTGTCCCGCTCCAACAACCCCACCCACGAGGCCGTGCTCGTCGGCTACCGGCGCGCCATGGCCGACCTCGGCCTCGGTGACGGCGACACGTTCCTCGCCGACAAGGAGCAGTGGACCCCGCGCCTGGCCGACGACGCCGTACGTCACCTGACCCGCGCGGGCGCCACCGCCGCGCTGGTGTTCGGCGACCGCGAGGCCATCTTCCTGCAGGCGGGCGCCCGCCGCCTGGGCGTGGCCATCCCCGAGCAACTGGCGCTGGTCTCCTACGACGACGAGACCGCCGAGCTGGCCGAGGTACCGCTGACCGCCGTCGCGCCCCCGAAGTTCCGCGTCGGACGCATGGCCGCCGAGGTGCTGCTGCGACGCCTGGCCGAAGGCGACGCCTGCCCCATCCACCAGATCCGGCTGCGCCCCCGCATCGTCGTGCGGGCGTCCTGCGGCGCCGCACTGCTCGACCCAACTGATCCACCTCTGAGCCAAGGAGCCCCATGCGCATCGGACTGATCGGCGCCGGCGCCGTCGCGGACCTGCACGCCGCCGCCGCCGAAGCCCTTTCGGGACTGCGGCTGACCGCCGTCTGCGACCTGGTCGAGGCTGCCGCGGGCCGAGTCGCCGGACCAGCCGGCGCGGCCGTGTTCACCGACTACCGCGACCTGATCGACAGCGGCCTGGTCGACGCGGTGATCGTCAATACGCCGCACGGACTGCACCGGCAGATGGTCACTGACGCCGCGCAGCGCGGCCTGCACGTGCTCGTCGAGAAGCCGATGGCCACCACCCTGGCCGACTGCGACGCCATGCGCGACGCCTGTCACGCGGCGGACGTCACCCTGGTCGTCGGTCACATCCAGCACTTCCTGCCGGAGAAGGTCGCCGTCCAGTCCCTGCTGGCCGACGGCGGCCACGGCCCCGTCGTCATGATCCACGATTACCGCACCACCGACTACCGGCCCACCACCCGCTCGGCGTGGTTCTTCTCCCCGCAGATGGCGGGCGGCGGTGCGCTGATGAACATCGGCGCCCACTGCCTGGACCGGTCGACCTGGCTCGGCGGCGCACCCGCCGAGCAGATCACGGCCGCGACCGCCCGGCGCTTCGGCGTCGCCGTCGAGACCGACGGCGCGCTGCGACTGCGGCTGGCCAACGGCGTCCCGGTATCGATCTCCGTGGTGTCCGACACCCCACACAAGGCAGACGACCTCACCATCGTCTGCGAACGTGCCGTCATCACCGCCAGCCCGCGCCTGGGAGTGCACGTCCAGCAGGACGGCCGCACCCGCCAGATCCGCAAACGCCGCCCTTCCGACATCCCCGACGCCTTCCGGGCGCAGCTGTCCGACTTCGCCGCGACCGTCGACGGCCGCCCGGCCAGGGTCAGCATCGAACACGCCCGCCACGTCGTGGAGCTGGTCCTGGCCGCGTACCGGTCGGCCGAGCTGCGGGAGACGGTCGCCGTGCGGCCCACCGCCACGCACGCCGCCGCCTAGCCTGCCCCTCCGGTCGCCTGCCGCATTCGCGGGCCCGGCCGCCTGCCACACGCCTGCAAGGAGTTCACGTGTCCAGCCGAGATCCACAACGGCCCAACATCCTGTTCATCCTCAGCGACGACCAGGGGCCGTGGGCACTGGGCTGCGCCGGCAACGAGGAGATCCACACCCCGCGCCTGGACGCCCTGGCCGCCGACGGCACCCGCCTGGACAACTTCTTCTGCACCTCCCCCGTCTGCTCACCCGCCCGAGCGAGCCTGTTCACCGGCCAGATCCCGTCACGGCACGGCGTGCACGACTGGCTCGACGGCGTCCACACCGGACCCGCCGCCGTGGACTACCTCGCCGGCCAGCGCCTGTTCACCGACGAGCTCGCGCAGGCCGGATACCGGCTCGGCCTGTCCGGCAAGTGGCACCTGGGCGCCAATGACCGGCCCCGGCCCGGGTTCGTCCACTGGTATGCCCACCGCAGCGGCGGCAGCCCCTACCACGGCGCGCCGATGTACCGCGACGGCGAGCCGGAAACCGTCGACGGGTATATCACCGACGTGCTGGCCGACGACGCCATCGCCTTCCTGGACGCCGAGCAGCACCGGCCGGAGCCGTTCTACCTGTCGCTGCACTTCACCGCACCGCACAAGCCCTGGAAGGGCCAGCACCCGGCCGAGGTCGTCGCCCTCTACGACGACTGTGCGTTCAGCACCTGCCCGCAGGAGCCCGCACACCCGTGGCTTCCCCTGCTCGACGGCGCTCCGATCGGCGGCGAACCCGACACCCGGGCGGCGCTGGCCGGCTACTTCGCGGCCGTCACCGCCATGGACTCCGCCATCGGCCGGGTGCTCGACGCCCTGGCCGACCAGGACCTGACCACCAGCACCCTGGTCGTGTTCACCAGCGACAACGGCTTCAACGCCGGACACCACGGCATCTGGGGCAAAGGCAACGGCACCTATCCGCAGAACATGTACGACACCTCGGTCAAGGTCCCCGCGATCATCGCCCAGCCGGGCCGGCTGGCCGCCGGCCAGACCCGCCACCAGCTGCTGTCGGCATACGACCTCGGCGCGACCATCCTGCAGCTGGCGGGCGTCGACCACCGCGGGTTCGAGCGGGGGCCGGGCCGGTCCTTCGCACATCTGCTCACGACCCCGGGGGCAGCGGCGGCGTACCGGCCCGTCGTCGTCTACGACGAGTACGGCCCCGTCCGGATGATCCGCACCAGCGGCTGGAAGTACGTGCACCGCCACGCTGACGGCCCGCACGAGCTCTACGACATCGCCAACGACCCCGGCGAGCGCACCAACCGCGTCGACGACCCCGCCGCCGCGGCGACCGTCGCGCAGCTGCGCGCCCGCCTCGACCAGTGGTTCGCCCGGCACGTCGACCCGGCCCGCGACGGCCTCGACCTGCCCGTCACCGGCGCCGGGCAGCTCGCCCCCGTCGGCACCGGCGACCAGCACGCGTTTGCGCCACCGAAATGGGACGAACCGCCGCAGCCGTGAATGGTTCTTGATTCGTATCCTCCCGTGCCGATTCGATGCCTGCCAACGCCCCGCAGGCGCGCACCGACCCGCCGGCCGTCCGGCCGGCGGGGCACGGCACGACATGGAGGACCCGATGACGTGGACTCGCCGCACGCTGCTCATGACCGGAGCCGCGGCCGCAGGCACCGGCCTGCTCGGCGCCGCACCCGCGCACGCCGCCGACGAATACGACATCCTGCGCGAGCGCTGGCGCACGATGCTCACCGGCGGTGCCTACCCCGCTACGGCCGAGCCGTACGCGACGCTGCTGTCCTGGCTGGCCGCCGACGCGGCCGCCTACCGCGCCGCCATGGCCCCCACCGACGCCTCCGTCTGGGCGGACCTGCCGCTGGGCACCGTGTCGGCCAACCTGCTGCACACCTTCCGGCGGCTGAGCACCCTTGCCAGCGCCTACACCACCCCCGGCACCGGCCTGACCGGCGACGCCACCCTGCTGGCCGACGTCCTCACCGCCCTGGACAATCTCCTCGCCGGCCACTACACCGCCACCAGCGCCGAGTACGACAACTGGTGGCACTGGCAGATCGGCGTCCCGCAGACCCTGCAGACCATCATGGTCCTGCTCTACGACCAGCTCGGCGCGACTCGGATCACCGCCTGCCACGCCGCCGTCGACCACCACGTCCCCACCTCGGCAGTCGCGTCCTACACCGGCCACAGCACCGGCGCCAACCGCATCGACCTGTGCCAGGTGCTAGCGCTGCGCGGTGTACTGGGCAAGGACGGCACCAAGCTCGCCGCCGCCCGCGACGGCCTATCCCCCGCCTTCGAGATCGTCCGCAGCGGCGACGGCTTCTACCCCGACGGGTCGTTCATCCAGCACACCTGGGTCCCCTACACCGGCACCTACGGGGCGGTGCTCCTCAAGGGCTTCGCCTCCATTCTCACCCTGCTCACCGGTTCCAGCTGGGCCGTCACCGACCCCAACCGGCAGATCATCTTCGACGCCGTCGAGAAGTCCTTCGCCCCGTTCCTGTTCAACGGCCTGATGATGGACTGCCAGTCCGGGCGCGGCATCAGCCGCGGCCTGTCGGCCGGCGACCCGCACCAGATCCAGTCCGACGACCACCGCCGGGGCCACGGCATCATCGCCGACATCATCACCCTCGCCGCCTGCGCCTCCCCCGCCGAAGCCGCCCGCTGGCGGGGCCTGGCCAAAGGCTGGCTCACCCGCGACTACTGGAGCCCGCCGCTCAACGACCTCAGCCGCACCATCCCCGAGCTGGTACGCCTGCAGCAGGTCATCACCGACACCACCATCACCCCCATCGCCGAACCGGTGTCCAGCCGGGTCTTCGGCAGCATGGACCGTGCCGTGCACCGCCGGCCCGGCTGGACGATGGCCCTGGCGTTGAGCTCGGCCCGCACCACCTACTACGAGACCGGCAACGGCGAGAACCTGCACGGCTGGCACACCGGCAACGGCATGACGTACTGGTGGGGTGACAGCACGGGCAACGGCCAGTACTCCGACGCGTTCTGGCCCACCGTCGACCCCTACCGGCTGCCCGGCACCACCACCTCCCGCATCGCTCTCGCCGACGCGGCCGGCGGCGGCTGGGGCGCCCCCAAACCCGCCACCGCGTTCGTCGGCGGCACCACCGACGGCACCTACAGCGTCCTGGGCCAGGACACGCGCGGCCTGGGGTCCACCCTCACCGGCAAGAAGTCCTGGTTCTGCCTCGGCGACCAGGTCGTCTGCCTCGGCGCCGGCATCACCGCCGGCGACGGCGCCACCGTGGAGACGACCGTCGACAACCGCAACCTCGGCCCCGGTGCAGGCACCCAGGCCCTGACCGTCGACGGCACCGCCCAGCCGACCACCCTCGGCTGGAACACCACCCTGCCCGGCACCGGCTGGGCCCACCTGGCCGGCTTCGGCGGCTACGTCTTCCCCGGCACCACCACCCTGCGGGCCGTCCGCGAGAACCGCACCGGCACCTGGCGTGAGATCAACACCAGCGGCGCCACCACCGCCGTCAGCCGCAAATACCTCACCCTGTGGGTCGACCACGGCCTCAACCCGACCAACGCCGGCTACGCCTACATCCTGCTGCCCGGCGCAACGGCGACCGCCACGGCGGCCCGCGCCGCCGCGCCCACCGTAAACGTCCTGGCCAACACCAGCGCCGTCCAGGCCGTCACCGACACCGCCACCGGCGTCACCGCCGCGAACTTCTTCACCGCCGGCACCGCCGGCCCGATCACCGTCTCGGCGCCCTGCTCGGTGCTGCTACGCGAAACCGCGACGACCCTCACCGTCACCGTCGCCGACCCCACCCGGGCCGCCGCCACGATCACCGTCACCGTCGCCCGCACCGGCCACAGCACCGCCACCACCGGACCCGGCGTCACGGTCACCGGCCTCAACCCCATCACGCTGACCGCCGAGGTCGGTGGCACCCACGGCGCCAGCCGCGTCATCACCTTCGGCACCGGGACCGCGGCCGCGACGGGCACTTCCACCCAGCTGTCGCCGCTGGCCGACGCCTACACCCGCGACGGCGCCTACGCCGCCACCAACTACGGCACCGACGTGTCCCTGCAGATCAAGAACGCCGCCGCCGGGTACGCCCGCCGGGCGTACCTGAAGTTCGACCTCGGCGCCGTGCCCACCAGCCCACGACGTGCGGTGCTGTGGGTGTACGGGTCGACCGCGGACTCCGCCGGCACCCAGGCCACGCTCACCGCCTACGGTGCCACCGACGACACCTGGACCGAGAACGGCCTCACCTACAGCAACCAGCCTGCCCTCGGGCCCGCCGTGTCCACCACGTCGATCGGCGACAGCAACGACTGGCTGGCCTTCGACGTCACCGCCCACGTCCAAGCCAGGTACGCCGCCGGCAGGATCGCCACCGTCGCACTGGCCGAAGCCGGACCCGGCAACGCGGTCGTGCTGCGCAGCCGGCAGAACACCGGCAACAGGCCATTCCTGCAGGTCATCGCCTGACGCGGTCACCTCCCGGGCGACTCGTCTCCGCCCCGGAGGTGACCGCGCTTCGAACCGGCGACACGAGGCTGACACCGCTCTGCCCGCTGGCGCCGGTTCTACAAAGTCTCCCTGGTGCGTCTGATCGAGCGCTGACCTGTGGCTCCCCGTTTCGCCTGGTCGCGGTCGTTCGGGTCTGCTGCACCGATAGGTGCAGCAGACCCCACAGGAACGACGTCGACGGCTGGCCTTCGGTCAGACCGTCGACGAAGTCCATCGCCGTATCGTCATCAAAGGGTCCGTAACCCAGCTACCACACGCTCTCCCGGCCATCCTGGTCACCGCGAGGTGAGCGGACCCACGACGCCGACGATGCCGGACGCTGCCCGGCTAATGAACAGTTGCCGGCCAGGTGATCAGGCACGATATGGCGGTCCCTTCTAGTAGTAGTAGAACTGCTGCGCGGTCTCGTAGAGCTTGCACTCGATGACCTGCAGCGGCGCGTCGTTGCTGCTGGAACGGCCCAGCACGTCGATGCACAGGTTCTTGACCTTGTTCTGGAACAGCCAGATGCCCGTGCCGAAGTACGAGATCGGGTACCACTCCTCGCTGGTGTACGCCCGGTTGCAGTAGAACTGCTGGGCGCGCGTGCCGTAGGTGACCTCGTCCTCGCTGTTGGCGGCGAGGTCGAGGCACAGGCCGCTGCCCTGGTTGACGATCCAGTAGTAGCCGTTCTCGGTGGGGAACAGCGCCCAGCGGTGCTGTGACTTGCTGTTGTCGCAGGTGCGTTGCACGATCGGGGCGTTCGGGTTCAGCGAGTTCCCCTTCGGGATGACGCACTTGTTGGAGTACTCGTTGCGGATCTGCTGGAACACCCCGACACCCAGGGTCTGCGCGTCCTGCGCCGTCGGCGCCGCGCTCGCGGATCCGGCGGTCGCCAGACCGGTGATCGCCGCGACCGCGGTGGCCAGGACGAGCGTGGTAAGCCTGCGCCGCATGTTCATCCGTCACTCCTTCTGTCGGTTCGGAACGGATGCCTCGACCGTGTCATCGGCTGCGTTCCGGCGGCGCGAAGTCCGGACAGGACGGTGTGCGGCGTCGTGACGGGCCTGGTCACGACGGGTCGTCCGGTGGGGTGCGGCCGGACACGCCGGACAGCCGCGGCAGGCGTACGCGGACCGATCGCCGACAGCGGGTCGGCGGACGCGAGTCAGTGGCGCGCGGGGCGCCGGAGCACCAGCCGCCACACGGTCCGGCCGGGCAGGCTGTAGCAGAGGAACTCGTCGCAGACCTCGCCGGTGATGTAGAGGCCCCAGCCTCCGGCGGCGGCGGGACGCCCGGCGGGCACCCGGACCACGTGGTCGAGGGTGCCCCCGTCGGTCAGCTCGCTGATGACGTCGTCGCCGTCGGCCCACACCCGCATGGTGCCGCCGCCGGTGGTGTGGCGCAGCGTGTTGGTGACGACCTCGCTGATCGCGACCCGCAGTCCGCGTACCCGTTCCGGGGCGAGCCCGGCCGCGAGGGCGTGGGTGCCGACGAAGTCACGGACCGCCGCGAGCTGCGAGACGGTGCTGAAGGACATCGTCGCCACGTCGGGCGGCGGTGGTTCGAACGGTGTGGTGACCTGACGCAATGCTCCTCCGCCCCGCCCCTACACGTTGTCGGGCTGACGGACCCCGGCGGCACGCCTGTCGATCACTGCCCTGGCCGATGGACCCCCGGCGGGGAGCGTCCGTGTAGGCAGGGCACGAGCAACATATCTGACTGGCGCCGATGGTCGGACCGCGGTGGCGATCGTCACGGCCGGTCCGGGTGACGGCCCGCGCAGCTGCCCGGTCCGCCCTGCTCGGCCTGGCCGGTGAGGTAGGTCATGTGGTGTTGCCGTTCTTCGTCAGGTGGCCAAGCCCGGCCACCTGCATCGCTTGCCCAGCGCGGTGGGCGCTCAAACCCGGCGGCCGTCGTGCGGCCGGAGGATGCCGGTCCGGCAACGGCCTCGGCCAGCCGGAACGAACGGAAAGTATGCATATTCCGGTCATGTCTCACGTTGACGGTTGAACGTCCGAGGTGCCCGAACGGCAGTGATACAGTCGCCGCTTACCGGTCGGTAGCGACAACATGCCAACGCGCAGAGGACATAGACCATGGCGCTGAATCCGGAGCAGGGTGAAAGACTCGGCAGCCTGCTGACGCAACGATCGGAGCAGATCTCCAAGCGGTGGGCCGCGGTCGCGGCCGCGCCGCTGAAGGGGCGGCTCACCGCGGCCGAGTCCGGACGCCAGACCGCCGAGCTCCTGGCGCAGCTGCAGAGCTCGCTGACCGCCGGCGCCACCACTCTCGACACACCCCAGACCGCCGAGCTGCGGGCGGTCCTGGCCGAGCTGTCGCGCGGGCGCGCCCGTCAGGGCTTCACCGCCAGCGAGACCGCGACCAGCGTGTTCGCCCTCAAGACCGCCCTGTACGAGGCGGCCGAGGTGGAGAAGGGCGACGACACCACGCTGCGCGACTACGTCGCCTGGTCGGCCTTCGTCGACGAGCTCGGCCTGTTCACCTTCGAGGCGTACGCGCGCGCCCGCGAGCACATCATCACCGAGCAGAGCGAGCAGCTGCTGGAGCTGTCCACGCCTGTGGTGAAGCTGTGGGAGGGCGTCGTCGCGGTCCCGCTGGTCGGGACGCTCGACTCGGCGCGGGCGCAGGTCGTCATGGAGCGGCTGCTGCAGGCGCTGGTCGACACGGGCTCGCCGTACGCCATCATCGACATCACCGGGGTGCCGGCCGTCGACACCCAGGTCGCGCAGCACGTGCTCAAGACCATCATGGCCGCGCGGCTGATGGGCGCGGAGTGCATCATCTCCGGTATCCGGCCGCAGATCGCCCAGACCATCGTGACCCTGGGCATCGAGTTCGGTGACATCGCCACCAAGGCCACCCTGGCCGACGCGCTGCGGCACGCCATCCGCCGCGGCAACGCCGAGCTGCGCGCCGCGAAGCGGGAGGCGTGATGGAACGGGTGCCGATCCTCAAGATCGGCTCGGTGCTGCTGGTGTCCATCCAGGTCGACATGCAGGACCAGATGGCGCTGCAGCTGCAGGAGGACCTGGGCCAGCGCATCGTCGACACCGGCTGCAAGGGCGTCGTCATCGACATCACCGGCCTCGACATCGTCGACTCCTTCGTGGGCCGCACGCTGTCGACGATCGCGTCGATCTCGCGGGTGCTGGACGCCGAGACCATCGTCGTCGGCATGCGGCCCGCCGTCGCCATCACGCTCGTGGAGCTGGGGCTGTCCCTGGACGGCATCCGCACCGCCCTGAACGTGGAGCGCGGCCTGGCCCTGCTGTCCCGCAACGCCGAGCCGGAGCTGGAAGACGACCTGGACCTCTTCGGCGATCCTGAGACGACCGCCCCGTGACGGCGAGCGAGGGCGCCGACCATCAGGTGCAGGCCATCAGCAGCGACGAGGACGTCGTCCGGGTGCGCCAACTTGTCCGCGTCGCCGCCGTCGCCGCCAAGCTGTCCCTGGTCGACCAGACCAAGGTGGTCACCGCCGCGAGTGAGCTGGCCCGCAACACCCTCGTCTACGGCGGGGGTGGCCGGGCCGAGGTGTCCCGGGTGGCCAATGGCCTGCGCAACGGCGTACGGATCGTGTTCTCCGACAGTGGCCCCGGCATCGCCGACGTCGATCTGGCGCTGACCGACGGCTACACCACCGGCGGCGGGATGGGGCTCGGCCTCAGCGGCGCCCGCCGGCTGGTCGACGAGTTCCGGCTGGACACCACGGTCGGGGCCGGGACCACCGTGGCGGTGGTCAAGTGGGCGCGCTGAGTTCGCTCACACCTTCTTCGGCGTGGTTCCGGATGGACGACCCGAGCGCCGTGGGCACCGTGCGGCGCTTCGCCGTGGACCTGGCCCAGGCCGTCGACCTCGGCGAGCGGAAGACCGCCGACATCGCGATCGTCGCCGCCGAGCTGGCCACGAACCTGATCAAGCATGCCGAGGACGGCAGCGTACTCGCGCGTCCGGTCCGGCGAGGCGACGACGTCGGCGTGGAGATCCTCAGCATCGACTCGTCACCGGGCATGAGCGACCTGTCGGCCATGTACGCCGACGGCCACTCCACCAGCGGCACCCTGGGCATCGGGCTCGGCGCCGTGGCCCGGCTCGCCGACCGCTTCGAGGGGCTGTCGGTCCCGGGGCGGGGCACCGTGCTGGCCGTGCAGCTGTGGCGCACCGCCGAGCCGCCGTCGGCCTGGGCCGACGGGCTGACCCGGCCGTTGACCGGCGAGACCGTCAGCGGAGACTGCTACGCCGTCCGGGAGCGGTCCGGCCGGCGCCAGGTCATGGTCAGCGACGGGCTCGGGCACGGCCCGCTGGCCGCAGCCGCCTCCCAGGCCGCCTTCAACATCTTCCACACGGCTCCCGACGAGCCGCCCGCCTCGCTCGTGGAGCGGCTGCACCGGGGCATCAGCCACACCCGCGGCGCCGCCCTGACCGTGGCCGAGATCGACCCGGACGCCGGGGTGGTGCGCGCCTGCGGCATGGGCAACATCGCCACGTCCGTCGTCACCGGCGACGAGCGGCGCAGCCTGGTCTCCATGCCGGGCATCGTCGGCCACGGCAGGGCGGTCATCCGGCAGTTCGAGCAGCAGTTCGGGCCGGAATCACTGCTGATCATGCATTCGGACGGGGTCAGCGACAAGTGGAGCCTGGCCGGGTATCCGGCGCTGAGCACCAGCTCCCCGCTCGTGATCGCGGCCACGGTGCTGCGTGACGCGGGTGTCCGCCGCGACGACGCATGCGTGCTTGCAGCGAGGTCGACACCATGACCGGCGCCGTCCTGCTGCACCTCACGCTCCGCCGCGAGCAGGACGTCTTCACCGTCCGGCAGCGCGGACGCGAAGCCGCGGCCGCGCTCGGCCTGGAACACCAGGACCAGATCCGGCTCGCCACCGCCCTCAGCGACCTCGGCCGCCAGCTGCTGGCCCAGGCGGCCGCGGTGGAGGTGACGTTCCGGGTCGGCGGGCGGCCCGCGAACCTGAGTTTCGAGCTGGCCGTGCCCGGCCCGGTGAACCGGGAGGGATTCGGACCGGTGGGCCGGCTCGTCGATGTTTTAGAAGTCGTCGAGCGAGGGCAGATGACAGTGGTCATGCTGTCACGTCGCCTTCCCGATCAGGACGCGCTCGGCACCGAGCGCGTCGAGCAGGTTCAGCGTGCCCTCACGGCGTCCGCGGTGGCCAGCCCTCTCGACGAGCTGGCCTCGCAGAACGAGCACCTGCTGGCCGCCCTCGAGGAGGCACGCCGGCAGCGCGACCGCCTCAAGACGCTCAACGACGAGCTGGAGGAGACCAACCGGGGCGTGATGGCGCTCTACCTGCAGCTCAGCTCGGAGCTCGAGGAGACCAACCGCGGGGTCGTCGCGCTCTACGCGGAGCTGGACGACAAGTCCGAGCAGCTGCGGGCCGCCAGCGAGGCCAAGACGCGCTTCCTGGCCAACGTCAGCCATGAGCTGCGCGCCCCGGTCACCTCGATCATCGGGCTGGTCCGGCTGCTGTCCGACTCCGCGTCCGACCCGCTCACCGCCGCCCAGGCCGAGCAGGTCGAGCTGATGCGCGGCTCCGCCTCGGACCTGCTGTCCCTGGTCAACGATCTGCTCGACCTGGCCAAGGCGGAGTCCGGGCACCTGGAGCCCACCTGGTCCGCGGTCGATCTCCACCAGCTGTTCAAGCAGCTGCGCGGTACCCTGAAGGCGATCCTGGTCAGCCCCGACGTCGAGCTCGTCGTGACCGCGCCCGACGAGGGCGCGTGGCTGCAGTCCGACGAGGTGCTGCTGTCGCAGGTGCTGCGCAACCTGCTGCACAACGCGGTGAAGTTCACCGAGGAGGGCACGGTGACGATGGAGGCCCACAGTGACGGCCTGCACTGGACGATCACCGTGGCCGACACCGGCATCGGCATCCCCGCCGACCAGCACGAGCGCATCTTCGAGGAGTTCGTACAGCTTCCCCGCCGCCAGAAGGTCAAGGGCACGGGCCTCGGGCTGCCGTACGCCCGCAGGCTCGTCGGCATCCTCGGCGGCACCATGAGCCTGGACAGCGAGCCGGGCAGGGGGAGCACGTTCACCGTGACCCTGCCGGTCGCGAGGGCTTCGTGAACTCGGCGGCAGAGTCCATCCTGCTGATCGACGACAGCGCCCCCAAGCGTTATCTGCTCAACAGCTGGCTCACCAGGGCCGGATTCGCCGTGACCGAGGCGGAGAACGGCTACGACGCCCTCGAGGAGATCCACCGGCAGCGCTTCGACATCGTGGTGCTAGACGTCAAGCTGCCCGACATGAGCGGCCTGGACGTGTGCCGCCGGATCAAGTCCGATCCGCGCACCGCCAGCACCCCCGTCGTGCACGTGTCGGCGCACGCCGTCGACGCCCCGGATCGCACCCTGGGGTTGGTCGGCGGCGCCGACGGCTATCTCGTCGAGCCGATCGACCCGCACGAGCTGGTCGCCACCGTACAGGCGGTGCTGCGCTACTACCGCGCCCGCCGCAAGGCCGAGCAGCTCGCCGACGGCCTGGCCCAGCTCGCCGAGACGACGCTCGCGGTCACCATGGCCCGCGACCTGACCGAGCTGCTGCACCGGGCCGCCGCGGGCGCCGCCCGGCTGTTCGGCGGCGCCGTGGCGGTCGCCGCACGGGCCCCCGGCGCGGGCTGGACCACCGCGCTCGCGTCAGGCAGCGATCACGTCACCATCACCGGCTGGGAACCGCCCGCCGACGACGTGCCGGTCGGCTCCCGCCTGCTCGTCGACGAGTCCGCGGCGTGGCAGCTGCCCGCCCCGTGGCCGGACACCGGGCACCTCACCGTCGCCACGGCCCGGCTGCGCGCCGACCGGCCGCCGCTGTACCTGTTCACCGCCGCCTCCGACGACGACGTCCACGCCCAGCTGCTCACCCAGCTGACACAGGCGCTGGCCGCCACGGCCGAGGCCCAGCGGGCCCAGGACCAGGACCACCAGATCGCGGTCACCCTGCAACGCAGCCTGCTGCCGCGGCACCTGCCGGTCGTCGACGGCATCGAGCTCGCCGTGCGCTACGAGCCGGCCAGCCAGGAAGCCGAGATCGGCGGGGACTTCTACGAGCTGTCGGCGCTCGGCGACCAGCTGCTCATCGCGATCGGCGACGTCGTCGGCCACTCCCTGCACGCCGCGACCGTGATGGCCGAGATCCGCCATGCGCTGCGGGCCTACGCCGTCGAGGGGCATGCGCCCGGCGAGATCGTGCGGCTCATCGACGAGCTGATGGTCCAGCTGCTGCCTGGGGAGATGGCCACCCTGTGCCTGCTGCTGCTCGACCCGCGCACGGGCCGCGCCCGGCTGGCCAACGCGGGCCACCTGCCACCGCTGCTCATCGTCGACGGCCAGGTCAGCGAGGTGTGGCAGCGGGCGCCGCTGCTGGGCATCAACCACCCGCGCCCGGCCGACCTCGAGTTCACCGTCCCCGCGGGTGCCACGCTGCTGCTCTACACCGACGGCCTCATCGAGCGGCGCGACATCCCGATCCTCGACGGCGTCGCCGACCTGATGCGGCTGGCCGGCGACGTCGACGCCGAGCTCGACCTGTACTGCGCGCGGCTGCTCGACGAGCTGACCAGTCCGCCCAACGCCGACGACGTCGCCGTTGTCGCCGTCCGCCGACTGTGATTGGGTACGTCCATGGAGCGCGCTAGCACCCCGCCGCAGGCCACGCACGAAGTGGAGGTCCTGCCCGACGCCGTCCGGGTGTCCCTGGCCGGAGAGTTCGACCTGCTCACCGAGCAGGATCTGGCCACCTGGCTCGGCGACGCGATCCGGTCCCACCCCGGACGGCTCGTGGAGGTCGACATGCACGAGGTGACCTTCCTCGACTCCACCGGCATCCGCGTGCTCCTGCAGGCGCACGGTGCGGCCACGCGCCAGGGCGGCAGCCTGCGGCTCGTCCGCGCCTCCGGCATGGTCCGCGAGGTGCTCGACATCGTCGACGTGTACACCTTCCTGACCGGCGCCACCGAGGACTCCCCGCGGCCGTGACGGCCGGGCGCGGCCGGCGGCGCCGATCCCGCCGCGGCAGGTGACCGCCGAGACGCCGGCTCCGCCACGGCCCGGCTGCCAGGTTTCGTCCAGCGGGCTCTGATCGAATAGGCCCGTGGAGAGCCGAGGATGACCGGTAGCGTGCTGCTCGGGCTGGGGATCGTGGTGCTGCTGGTGTGCGCGGCGTACGCGGTGGTGTGCGCGGTGCGCCCCGCCGCGACGGCACTGACCGGCAGCTCGTGGATCAGGGCCGGTGACCGCCACGGCCGGGCCGCGCTGTCCTGGCTGACCGCCAAGGTAGCCGCGGAGCTGGTGCTGCTGGCGCTGGGCGCCGCGCTGGTGTTCACGCTGGCGTCGGTGTTCGTCGAGGTGCTCGACGCGGTCGTCGACGACGACGACCTCACCGTGATCGACCGGCCCGTGGTGGACTGGCTGGCCGCGCACCGCACGCCCGGCCTGAACCGGGTCGTGATCGCGGTGACCGACCTCGGCGGCGCGGTCGCGCTGACCATCGCCTCGGTGGCCGCGGTGGGGTACGTGTCCTGGCGGCGGCGCTCGGTGTATCCGCTGGCGCTGGGGCTGCTCACGCTGGGCGTGGCGCAGCTGATCGTGCTCGGGATCAAGGTGGCGATCGGCCGGGAGCGGCCGAACCCGCCGGGGCAGGTGGTCGCCGAGACCGGATACTCGTTCCCGTCCGGGCACAGCACCAGCTCGCTGCTCGGGTTCGCGCTGCTGGCCTGGCTGGTGTGCATGCTGACCGGCAACCGCACGGTGTGGGCCACCGCCTGGCTGGCCGCCGCGGGCGGCGCCGTCCTGGTGGGAGCGTCGCGGGTGTACCTCGGCGTGCACTACCCCAGTGACGTGCTGGGCGGCTGGACGCTGGGGCTGACCTGGCTGGCCGTGGTCGCGGTGGCCGCCTGGGTGTGGCGGATGAGGGCCGCCCGCAACGGCGCCGGCCGCCACTCGGCCTGAGCGCACGCGCCGGTCAGCGGCCGCGCGGTGGGGCGCTGCTGGCGCGGACCACCAGCGTCGGCGCGACCCGCGGGTGGGTCACCGGCACCGGCCCGTCGGCGTCGAGCAGCTCCAGCAGGGCGGCCAGGCCGCGCCGGCCCACCTCGTCGAAGTCCTGCCGCACGGTGGTCAGCGGCGGGGTCAGGTAGGCGGCCTCGGGGATGTCGTCGAAGCCGACGACGCTGACGTCCTCGGGCACGCGCACGCCGCGCTCGTGCAGCGACCGCAGCAGGCCGAGCGCCTGCTGGTCGTTGGCGCAGAACACGGCGGTGACGTCGGGGCGCCCGGCGATCAGCTCCCCCGCCTCGTAGCCCGAGCGCGGGCTCCAGTCGCCCTGCACCAGCGGCGGCACCCGGCGCTCGGCCCGTTCCAGGGTCTGCCGCCAGCCGTCGACGCGGTCACGTGCCTCGACCCAGTCGCGCGGGCCCGCGATGTGCCAGACGGTCTCGTGGCCCAGGTCCAGCAGGTGCCGCACGGCCAGGCCGGCGCCGGCGACCTGGTCCACCGACACCGCGGGCAGCTCCCCGGCCGCGTCGGATTCGACCACGACGGCCGGCAGGCCCGTGGGCAGGCTGTGCACGGCCGCGGCCGCGGTCATCAGCGGCGCGATGATGACGACCCCGGCCACCGACTGCTCGGTGAGCGCGTCGACGGCCGCCATCACGCCCGCCCGGTCCAGCTGCTCCAGGGTGACGATGCTGATGCCGTACCCGGCGCGGCGGGCGGCGCGCTCGACGCCGAGCAGGGTCGCCGCGGGGCCGTAGAGGATGGTGTCGAAGCTGACCACGCCGATGATGCGCGAGCGCCGCCCGGCCAGCCCCCGGGCCAGCGCGTTGGGCCGGTAGTTGAGCTGGCGTACGGCCTTGAGGACCCGCTCGCGGGTCTCCTCGCGCACGCTGGGGTGGTTGTTGAGCACCCGCGACACCGTCTGGTGGGAGACCCCGGCGAGACGCGCGACGTCGTTCATCACCGCGGCGCGTGCGCCCGGCTGCTGACTCATGGCGACTCCCCCTTCGGGCGCATGGTAGCCCAGCGTGATCTCAGCACTGGACGGCGGCGGTCGCGGCCGTCCGTCCGCCGCCGGCGTGGCAACCCGGCTGTTGACCGGTCGACCCGTGGGTCGCCACGCCGGCGGCGGCTCTCCACTCAGAAGCCGCGGGCGAGGCGGTAGTACGCCTGGTTCCAGCGCAGCTCGTCGGCGAAGCGGCGCGGGGTGGTGTGCTCGTCGATGACGACCAGCTCGGTGTGGCTCATCTCGGCCAGGTCGTGCAGCTCGTCGACGCCGACGGCCTGCGACAGCACGGTGTGGTGCGGTCCGCCCGCGGTGAGCCAGGCCTGCGCGGAGGACGCCAGGTCGGGCCGCGGCTTCCACACCGCGCGGGCCACCGGCAGCTTGGGCAGCGGGTGCGGCGGGGCGACCACGTCCACCTCGTTGGCGACCAGCCGGAACCGCTCCCCCATGTCGGCCAGGCCCATCACCACGGCCGGGCCCTCGGCGGCGTCGAAGACCAGGCGCACCGGGTCCTCCTTGCCGCCGATGCCCAGCGGGTGGATCTCGACGCTGGGGGTGTCCGCGGCGATGGTCGGGCAGATCTCCAGCATGTGCGCGCCGAGGATCAGCTCCTGGCCGGGGCTGAGGTCGTAGGTGTAGTCCTCCATGAACGACGTGCCGCCGGTGGTGCCGACCGCCATCGCCTTGAGCGTGCGGACCAGCACGGCGGTCTTCCAGTCGCCCTCGGCGCCGAAGCCGTAGCCGTCGGCCATCAGCCGCTGCACGGCGATGCCCGGCAGCTGGCGCAGCCCGCCGAGGTCCTCGAAGTTGGTGGTGAAGGCCCGGAACCCGCCCGCCTCCAGGAAGCCGCGCAGGCCCGCCTCGATCCGGGCGGCGTAACGCAGCGCGTCGTGGCGCTCGCCGCCGGGGCGCAGCTCGGCGGCCAGGCGGTAGCTGTCGTCGTACTCCTTGACCAGCGCGTCGATCGCCTCGTCGCCGACCGCGTCGACGGCCGCGACCAGGTCGTTGACGCCGTAGGTGTTGACCGAGACGCCGAAGTGCAGCTGCGCCTCGACCTTGTCGCCCTCGGTGACGGCGACGTCGCGCATGTTGTCGCCGAACCGGGCCAGCCGCAGCGAGCGCATCGCCGACCACCCGATCGAGGCCCGCACCCAGGTGGCGATGCGCGAGACGGTACGCGGGTCGGACACGTGGCCCGCGACCGTCTTGCGGGCGACCCCGAGCCGGGTCTGCACGTACCCGAACTCGCGGTCGCCGTGCGCGGCCTGGTTGAGGTTCATGAAGTCCATGTCGATCTCGGACCAGGGCAGCGCCACGTTGGCCTGGGTGTGCAGGTGCAGCAGCGGCACCCGCAGCGCGTCGAGGCCCGAGATCCACATCTTGGCCGGAGAGAACGTGTGCATCCAGGCGATCACACCCACGGCGCCCTGGACGTCGGCCTGGCGGCAGATGTCGAGGATGTCGGCGGCCGACGTGAGCACCGGCTTCCACACCACGCGGGCGGGCACGGCCGGGTCGCCGTCGAGCTGCTCGGCGAGCCGGCGCGACTGGTCGGCCACCTGCTGCAGCGTCTCGGGGCCGTAGAGATGCTGGCTGCCGGTGAGGAACCAGACCTCGGGGGGTGTCGTCATGGTGCGTTCGCCTTCCGCTGGAACGAGTGTCAGGGCTACTTCTTGCGGATGCCGATGAGGCGTTGGAGCAGGATGAACGCGAACAGCAGGCCACCGATCACGATCTTGGTCCACCAGGAGCTGAGGCTCCCGTCGAAGGTGATCAGGGTCTGGATCACGCCGAGCACCAGCACGCCGAGCACCGTGCCGAGCACGTACCCGGAGCCGCCGGTGAGCAGGGTGCCGCCGATGACGACCGCCGCGATCGCGTCCAGCTCCATGCCGACCGCGATCAGCGGGGCGCCCGACAGCGTGTAGAAGGACAGCAGGATGCCGCCGATCGCCGAGCACAGGCCGCTGATGGTGTAGACGGCGATCTTCGTCTCGCCGACGGGCAGGCCCATCAGCAGCGCGGACTGCTGGTTGCCGCCGATGGCGTACACGTTGCGCCCGAGCCGGGTGTACGCCAGGGCGACCGCCCCGATCACCACCACCGCGAACGCGATCAGCACGCTGATCGACACGAAGTTGCCGCGCGGGTCGCCGATGCGCTCCTGGGACATGGCCGTCCAGAACCCGTCCGTGATCGGGATGGACGAGTCGCTGATGAAGTTGCACATGCCGCGGGCGAAGAACATGCCGGCCAGGGTCACGATGAACGGCTGGATCTCGAAGAAGTGGATGACGCAGCCCATCAGGAACCCGAGCACCGGGCCGATGAGCAGCGCCGCCACCATCACCACCGCCGGGTGCGTCCCGTCCTGCAGCAGCGAGGCCGACACCATCGCCGTCAGCGCGACCACCGAGCCCACCGACAGGTCGATGCCGCCGGTGAGGATCACGAAGGTCATGCCGACCGCGACGACGAGCAGGAACCCGTTGTCGATGAAGACGTTGAAGACGACCTGGACGTTGGAGAACGCGCGGTACTGCGAGACGCCGACGGCGTACATGACCAGCAGCAACGCGAGGGTGGCCAGCACCGGCACGTGCCGGCGCGGCAGCCGCCACCGCCCGATCCGGGCGATGTTTCCAAGATCGGTGGTGGTCACGCCGGCACCTGCTCCTTCTGCGGCGCCGCCGCGACCGTCGGGGTGGCGGGCGGGCGCCGGCGCACCAGCTTGGCCCGGAACGCCGGAGCCTGGATGAGGCAGACCACGATCACCACGACCGCCTTGAACAGCAGTGACGTCTGCGGCGAGATGTTCATCGCGTACACCGTGGTGGTCAGCGTCTGGATGAGCAGCGCGCCGAGCACCGTGCCGCTGAGCGAGAACCGGCCGCCGGACAGCGCGGTGCCGCCGATGACGACGGCGAGGATCGCGTCGAGCTCGATCCACAGGCCGGCGCTGTTGCCGGCGGCGCTGGACACGTCGGCGGTGATCATGAAGCCGGCGATGGCGGCGCAGACCCCGGCGATGACGTACACCAGGAAGGTGATGCGCCGCGAGCGGATGCCGGCCAGGCGGCTGGCCTCGGCGTTGCCGCCGACCGCCTCGATGATCAGGCCGAGCGCGGTGCGCCTGGTCAGCGCGGCGATCAGCAGGCTCACCGCGATCGCGATGAGGATGGCGACCGGCAGGGTGAGCCAGTACCCGGCGCCGATCAGGCGGTAGGGGTCGGAGTTGATGGTGATGATCTGGCCCTCGGTGATCAGCTGCGCGAGACCGCGCCCGGCCACCATCAGGATCAGCGTGGCGATGATCGGCTGGATGCCGATGACCGAGACCAGCAGCCCGTTCCACGCGCCGAGCAGCAGCGCCAGCCCCAGTGCCATGCCCAGCGCGGTGAACACGGTGGACAGGCTGTTCTGGTCCTCGGCCTGGCTGATGTGCAGGCACGCCATCGCGCCGGCGATCGCGCACACCGAGCCGACCGACAGGTCGATGCCGCCGGTGGCGATGACCAGCGTCATGCCCAGTGCCACCAGGATCAGCGGGGCGGACAGCCGGACGATGTCGACCAGGCTGCCGTACAGGTGGCCGTCCTTGACCTCGATCGACACGAAGCTCGGCCGGTAGACCGTGTTGGCCGCGAGCAGCGCGAGCAGCGCGACGACCGGCCAGAACAGCTGGTGTCCCGATGCGGCGCGCAGCCGTGTCCTCATCTCGCTCATGCCTCGGCTCCGCTCGCGATGGTGGCCATGACGCGGTCGGCGTCGAGGGTGTCGTCGTTGGCGAGCTGGACGACCATCTGCCGGTCGCGCATGACGGCCACCTTGTGGCTCAGCCGCAGCACCTCCTCCAGCTCGGCGGAGATGAACAGCACCGCCATGCCGCCGTCGGACAGCTGCACCACCAGGCGCTGGATCTCCGTCTTGGCGCCGATGTCGATGCCGCGGGTGGGCTCGTCGAGGATGAGCAGCCGCGGTTCGGTGATCAGCCAGCGGGCCAGCACGACCTTCTGCTGGTTGCCGCCGGACAGGTTGCGCACCGGCATCTCCGGGTCGGCGGGGCGGATGCTGAGCGCGTCGATGTACTTGCGCACCAGCTCGTCCTGGCGCCGGCGCGGGATCGGCCGAGTCCAGCCGCGGGCGGCCTGCATCGCGAGCATGATGTTCTCGCGCACGGACAGCTCGCCGACCAGCCCCTCGGTGCGCCGGTTCTCCGAGCAGAACGCGATGTCGCGCGAGATCGCGGCGATCGGGTTGCGGATCGCGGCGGGCTGCCCGTCCATGGTGATCCGGCCGTGGTCGGCGCGGTCGGCGCCGAACAGCAGCCGGGCGACCTCGGTGCGGCCGGAGCCGAGCAGCCCGGCCAGGCCGACGACCTCGCCGGCGTGGATGGTCAGCGAGAACGGGGCGACCGAGCCCTTGCGGCCCAGCGCGGCGGCCTCGAGCAGCGGCGTGGACGCCTCGACGGCGGCGAGCTCGCGCTTGGGCTGCTCGTCGAGCTGCTCCAGCACGTCGAGCTCCTTGCCGATCATCTTCTCGACCAGCGCCAGCTGCGGCAGCTCGGCGGTGGTGTACTCGCCGACCAGGCGGCCGTTGCGCAGCACGGTGATGCGGTCGGCGACGTCGTACACCTGGTCGAGGAAGTGGGTGACGAACAGGATCGCGATGCCCTCGTCGCGTAGCTGCCGCATGATCCGGAACAGCTGGGCGACCTCGGAGCTGTCCAGGCTGGACGTGGGCTCGTCGAGGATGAGCACCCGGGCCTGGATGTCGATGGCGCGGGCGATGGCGACCATCTGCTGTACCGCCAGCGAGCAGGTGCCCAGCGCGGCGGTGACGTCGAGGTCGAGATCGAGGCGGGCCAGCAGGGCGCGGGCCCGGCGGCGCATCTCGCGCCAGCGGATCGCACCGAAGTGGCGCGGCTCGCGGCCGATGTAGATGTTCTCCGCCACCGAGAGGTTGGGGCAGAGGTTGACCTCCTGGTAGACGGTGCTGACGCCGGCGGCGCGGGCCTGCATCGGGCCGGTGAACGACACCTGCTGCCCGTCCAGCGCGATCACGCCCGTGTCGGCCTGGTACACGCCGGTCAGCACCTTGATGAGGGTGGACTTGCCGGCCCCGTTCTCGCCCATCAGGGCGTGGATCTCCCCGGGGAACAGGCGGAAGTCGACTCCGTCGAGCGCCCGCACGCCGGGGAAGGTCTTGCTGATCGTGGTCATCGTCAGGACCGGCTGCCTACCCATCCCACCAGACCTTTCCTGTGGATTGCCGGAGAAGTGGGGCCGCCGCGTCCTGCCTCGCGGCGCGCC
>NZ_JBFAOU010000099.1:0-29337 GCF_040675365.1 Catellatospora sp. NPDC049609
CTTCACCGGACGACGCGAACTGCTCCCGCAGACCGTCGACGCCGTCGCCGCCCTGGTCTCCGACCGCACCATCACCTGGTGAAACGCCCCGGAGCGGCCCATCACGCGACCTCAACTATTGCGCACAAGATCGTTAGGGCGTGTCTCACTTGGTGAGGCGGCGGTCGCAGATCAAGACACTGGCGATCATGACAAAGGCCTCGTTGTGGTCGCCCTTGCGGTCGTAGCCACGGGACGCTCAGCGCCCCTCGCGCCCCACACCGGCCGGTCTGATCAGACCGAACCTTCCGTCCATACGCGGGCGAAGATCTCGTCAACTGTCTGAGCCACTGTCTGATCAGAGGAATCAATCCACAACCCGACCCTGGCGTCTCCCGTCGCAGATACGCGTCGAGTTCGACCACGCCCTCGTCACCTGGCTTGTATGCGACTTTGCCGCGTTCAGCCCGGCGAGTGTCTTCGCGAGCTTGGACTGCCTCCGGTCGCGGAGCGAGCACGACGACATATCGAGGCCGGGAACGGATTCTGTCCACCATCCGAACCAAGTCCTCGCCCAGGATGATGTCCTGCAATACGACCGTGAAACCCGCCTCGGCGTAACCGGCTGCCACCGTGGCTGCCAATGCGTAGCGCAGCTGCAACTGCCGCACCGCCTCAGCGGACGGTTGTGCCGACCCCATCTCCTCACGTCCGTTGACCACCATCCGCCGGAACAGATCGCCCCTGACATGCACCGAACGCACTAGCCGTTCAGCCAGCGCCTGAGCGATGGTCGACTTCCCCGCCGCTTGGATGCCGGTCACCACGATGACCGTCACAGTGCCCCCTCACATTGACCACGGGTCGGGTAGATCCTTACGCATCCCGGCCCGATACGCATGTCACTTCTATATGCGCGTGTGGTCGGGGGAGTGTCATATAGGACGGTCTCGGCCTGCGGCATGATGTCGTTTCGTGGACGAGGCGACGATCCATCTGTGGGCGTCGGGGGCGCTGTGGGCGATTGCGGAACCGTTGATACCGCCGGCACCGCGCCGCAAACAGGGCGGTGGCCGCCGCAGGACCGACGACCGTGCGATGCTCGCGGCGATCGTATACGTCACCCAGGCGGGCTGTTCGTGGTGGAAGCTTCCCGAGGCCTCCTTCGGGGTCACCCGGGCCACCGCGCACCGGCGCTTCTCCGAGTGGACCGCGGCCGGATTGTGGCTTCGGCTGCACGACGCACTGCTCAACCGGCTCGGCGGCGAGGGTCGCATCGACTGGTCGCTCGCGGCGTCAATACGGATGCGGCACAGCAGTGCGCCGGTGTCAGCACCGTACTCGACGGTTAGCTGCGCCGGGCTTGCGGCGGCTGGACCTTCTATGTCCTCGACTACAACTCGAGCCCCAATTCCGGTTCGCCGTACACTGCCAGCGCGATGGCGGTGGCGGCCAGCCCCGGGATGCTGTCCCAGTCGGGCAGGTCACGTGCGCCGGGGACTGCGGTGATGGACAACACGAGCTCGTCCGTCGGAGCAGAAAGATCCCGATGCGCGACACGGCGTTCGGCAACTTCGCCTGGTGATGAGACTGGTGAAACGAGCCGTGTTTGCTAAGCCAGAAATCACCTGGTGAACTCGTGCTCTCGTAAGTACGTTGCGATCCACTGATCGTGACGAGAGCAGTTGGAGATCCTATGCCTGCCGAACCCGCGGCCGCCCGGCCGCAACCGCCGTACTACGCCGCGATCCTGAGCACCTGGCGCACCGACGAGGATCCCGACGGTTACGCCGACATGGGCGCGCGGATGGTCCAGCTGGCTGAGGCGCAGCCGGGATACCTCGGCAGGGATTCGCTGGAGGGACCGGACGGTCACGAGCTGAGTGTCGTGTACTACGACACCGAGGAAGCGATACGCCGCTGGGCCGAGCACGCCGAACATCTCGTGGCGCAGCGCCTGGGGCGTGAGCGGTGGTACGAAGCGTACGAGGTGCGTATCGCACGCGTGGAGCGCGCATACCACTTTCAGCGCAAACAGGAAGACCTGCCTGAAGGCGGCGATCTGCCGGCGGCGTGACACTCGGTAGGCCGCGGCCACACTGCCGCCGAGTGGCCGCGGCTGGATCCGCCGGCTGCGCAGCCGACCTGCGCCGGCGCGGCCCGGTCACCCACGCATGAGTGGCGTGATGCGCATCCGGACCGCACGGCTCGACTTCGGACGCGAGGAACGCCCTACGAGGGCCCGGGTCACCCGGGTCGGCGGTTCACTCCTTCTTCGCAGCGGACACGTCGACGCATACGATTCCCTTGTTGCCGTCCTGGTCGGCGATCACGGTGAGCGAGGGCGCGTTGCTGTCGTCGACGACGGTCCCGCCAGCGGCGACGGCGGCGGCGATCCGCTGCTCGGCCACCTCGGGCGCCACATAGACCTCGATGTGGAACCGCTGTCGTGGGGTCTCGTGCTCGGCGGCGTCCCCGAACCACAGGTTCGGCACCCGTCCCGTGGCGTCCCGGATCTCGTCGCTGGGGGACCCGTGGCCCTGTGCCTCGGGGTTTCCGGTCAGCAGGGCGGCCCACACCGGGGCGATGGTCGCGGAGCGCGCCGTGTCGAGGCCGAGCTCGATCATGCTGACCGAGGCCGGGTCGGCGGCGGCTTTGTGGTCGGCGGCGATCTCGGTGATCCGTCGCGCGAGGTCGACGTCCTGCTGGGTCACCCACTCGATGACGTATTCGGTGCCGTCGTCGTCGCGGTAGACGGCGTCGTCGGTGATCAGCTTGAGGTCGACGTACCCGTTGCCGATCGACACGCGGGGGTGGTGGCCGAGCGCGTCGCCCGCCTCGCCCACCGCGGCGACGAACCGTGCTCCGGTGCTGAAGTCGTCGACCAGGTAGCGGGCATGCAGCCCCTGGGCCAGCTTGCGCCAGTCGGTCAGGTTGGCCTCGGCGATCTGGTGGCCCTTCAGCATGTCCATGGAGGGGACCCTATCTCCGATTCAGCCGGCTCGCTTCGCCCGCTTCCTGGTGCTGGTCGCCCGAGTCGCGAGGACCGTCCTGCGCGTCACGGAATGACGCCTGCCTTGCTCCGCATCTACGTGAATTGCGCCTGCCGGGCCAGGAACGGTCAGCTACGGTGCCTGGATGCAGGCGTATGAGACCGAACGCGCAATCGAGGCTGCCATGTCGATCGCTTCGTCGCTCGGCCTGACCGCCCACGACGCCGTCGTCCTGCACAACTCGAACAAGCTCACCCTGCGCCTGCGGCCCTGCGACGTGCTGGCCCGGGTGGCGCCGACGACAGACCAGTCCGCCCGGTTCGAGGTCGACGTCGCTCAGCAGCTGGCCGCGGCCGGGAGCCCGGTGGCAGAGCTGGAAGCACCCGAGGTCTATGTCCGGGACGACTACGTGGTCACCCTGTGGACCTACTACGAACCGCTGACTGAACCGATCCCGCCCGCGGACTACGCCGGCGCGCTCGAACGGCTGCACGCCGGAATGCGCAGAATCGACGTGCCGACCCCGCATTTCACGGATCGGGTCCATCAGGCCCAGCTGCTCGCGGCCGACCACGACCGGACGCCGGAGTTGGCCGACGCGGACCGGGCCTTCCTCGCCGGCACGTTGGAGCGCCTGCGTCGAGAAGTCAGCGGGAGCGGCCGGCCCGAACAGCTGCTGCACGGCGAGCCGCATCCGGGCAACCTGCTCTCGACGCAGACCGGCCTGCTATTCATCGACTTCGAGACGTGCTGCCGGGGGCCGATCGAGTTCGACCTGGCTCACGCGCCCGACGAGGTCGGCGACCACTACCCGGGCGTAGCCCACCACCTGCTCCGCGCCTGCCGAACCCTCGTGCTGTCGATGGTCACGATGTGGCGCTGGGATCGCTACGACCAGTTCCCCGACGGCCGTCGGCTTGGTATCGAGTGGCTGAGCGAGCTCAGAAAGGCAACGCTTTAGGTTCCGTCTCACGGATCGTGGATCTCGTCCGTTGGAACGCCGACCGCTCGCGAAGGACCTGGCGCGCTGGCCCGCACGCGGATGACTTCGTCCTGGTCAATCCGGGCGGCGGCGAGTGGGACAAGGGGTTCTACCTCGGAGGCATCGCCGATGGCTCGATTGACTACCGACGGTTCGAGGCAGTGACGCCGATCCAGGTACTCGCTGATGAGGGCCTTGCGGTCGTGCGATACCGCTCCGCGATCGAAATCGCCGTGGACGGCGGCCCGTACGTGTCGCTGAACGCCTGGCACCTCGACTGTTACCGGCACGACGAACGGTCCGGGTGGTGGCGCTGCGTGTGGCCGCAGGCCACCCGCACCGACGACGAGGCCGTCCGTCGTTTCGGCGCCACCATCCGGGGCGGCCGGCCCTCGCCTGTAGCCGAAGAATGGATCCGCTTACAGATGGTGACCAGCTGCGGAAGCCTCTGCGCCCTTGGCAGACCTGCACGCCGACTGCGGTCGCATCGGCCGATCGGATGGGACCAGGCGATGATCGGCTAATTCCATGGGCGAAGGACGGTCCGTGTCACCTAGGAAAGAGCCATGACCAACGAGGTGACCATCCCCCTGCTGCCCTGCGCTTCGATCGACGACATCATCACCTTCTATGGGGCTCTCGGCTTCAGCACCACGTACAAGCAGCGCAAGCCCTACCCCTGCGTGGGACTGCAACGTCAAGACCTGAACCTGCAGTTCTTCGAGATCACCGGGTTCGACCCGGCGCAGTCCTACGGCTCCTGCATCGTGCTCACCTCGGACATCGCGGAACTGCACCAGGCTTTCGCCGCCGGCATGCGGGCCGCATTCGGCAAAGTCCTGGTGTCCGGCTTGCCGCGGATGACCCGGCCCAGGACACGAAAGAACGCCGACGGGCTGGGCGGGTTCAGCATCATCGACCCGGGCGGCAACTGGATCCGCGTCTTCCAGAACCCCGCCACGACGCCCACGCCGGCACCCGCACCCGCCGGACGACTCGGCAAAGCGCTGGCGAACGCCGTCGTGCTGGCCGACTCCAAGGGTGACGCCGGCCAGGCAGTCCGCATCCTCGACAGCGCGCTGGCCCGACCGCAGGCCGACGATGACCCCGTCACACACGTGGAGGTGCTCGTGTACCGCGCAGAACTGGCGATGGCGCTCGATGACCGGGAAACCGCGACGCAGATGCTGGCCCGCATCGAACACATCGCGCTGAACGCGGACGAGACCGCACGGGCGGCACCGACCTTCGAGATCGCTGCCGACCTCGCAGCGGCGCTGCGATGAGTTCGGGGCGCAGTGCAGGTGCAGACGATGCCGTCTCATCGGCTGGAAGCGCACGTCGACGTTTGGTCCAGCATCGCGATCGTGACAGCCTGCGGAGACGATGTAAGACCTCAACGAGAATCCTCTCGGACGGGGCAGTCGTCGGCGAAACAGGAACACCCGAGGGCGACCAAGGGAGTCCCCGTCTATTAGGGCGGGGAGGATGTCAAGCCCGGAACCTAGTACTCCGACGGCATGTAGCGCTTATCCGCTGGTGCAAGCACGGCCAGGGCGATCATGGCCGAGAGTGTGTGCCGGTGTCAGGCCGCCCGGCCTCGGCACTGGTATCGGTCAGGTCGTCTGCCTCGCGTCGGTCGCGGCTTGGATGAAGGCACGGACCAGCGGGGTCTCCCCGTCGCGGCGCCACACCGGTGCGTAGCGCAGCACCGGTCCGTCGGTGATGGGCAGGAAGGTGATGTCGCCTCGCTGGCGGGTGGATGCCACGTCCGATCCGATCGGGGACACGACGCTGCCGCCGGCGATCGCCCGGAAGGCCTCCTCCAGGGTGATGACGCCCAGGCCACGCCGGATGGGCCGGCCGGCCGGCGTCCTGGACGGGGTGTGCGCCTCCCACACATAGTCGGGAATCGGCCCCTCGGGATAGACGACCGGGTGATCGCCGAGGTCCTCCAGCTCGACACTGCCCTTGCCGGCCAGCGGGTGGCCGGCGGCGACCCCCAGGACCAGGTCCTCGCTGTGCAGGACCGGCCCGACCGCCAGGTCGGGCTCACGGATGGGCAGCCAGAGAATCCCGATGTCGACCGAGCCGGCCCGCAGCGCCCCGAGCGGGTCGGTGGGCAGGATCTCGCGCAGGCGCAGCTCGCATTGCGGGTGCCGCTGCCGGAACAGGTCGACGATGGCCTCAACCGCCCGGTAGTGGGTGGCCATCGTGCCTACGGTGAGCGTGCCCAGGTGGCCGCGCGCCGTGGCGGTGGCCTCTTCGATGCCTGACATGATCTCGATGTAGCCGGCGCGGAGGCGGTCGCGCAGCCGCTCGCCGAGCGGGGTGAGCCGGACGGTGCGGCTGGTCCGCTCGAACAGGGCGCCGCCGATCCGCCGCTCCTGCTGTTTGATCGACTGGCTCACCCGCGACTGGGACACGTGGAGGCGCTCGGCCGTTCGACCGAAGTGGAGTTCTTCGGCCAGCGTCAGGAAGATCTCGATATCACGCAGCTCCACCCGGCCGTCCCTCTCTTGATCGTCGGGCTCTGGATCGGCAGTCTACGGCCGCGATAGCGGCTCGTCGCGAGGGCGTGATCTTGATTACCGGCGGTCGCAGGGCCTGCTGTCGATCCATTACCGGTGGCTAATGCGGCGGTCCGATCTTCTGCGTTGTTCGGCGGCAACGGCCGGGCGATGGTGGACGACATGAACGAGCCGATGATCGACATCCTGGCGGAGCCGGATCACCTCGGGATCCCGCGCTGGCAGGCCGTGACACCACCCGGCCTGGTGGCCGGGGTCGCCGGCCTGCGTCCGGTCATGGCGTTCGAGCACGACTTGCCGCTGCTGGCCGCGCAGCCAGGCGCCGCCGAGCTCAGCCTGTACGTGGAGCCGCAATGGCGCCGACGTGGGATCGGCTCCCGGCTGCTCGCCGCCGTCAGCGCGCACGCCGCAGGGCAGCGGCTGATCGTCGAGGTCGCCGCGGGCTCCGCCGGGGAGGGCTTCTGCGTGCGAAACGACTTCCAGCGCACCGGATCCCGGTGCCACGACCTGCTCACCTACTGCGATGTCCACCATGCCTGGCTGGGTGAGCTGGTCGACGTCGATCATGTTGGATACCGGCTGCGCCACTGGACCGGCGACCTGTCCGACGCGACCCGGATCGAGGAACTGCTCCAGCGCCCGAGCCGACCCGGTGAAGCCGTCGTCAGCGCCGCCGAAGCCGACGGCGACCTGGTCGCCTACGCCCTGGCGGCCGTGGGTGCACTGCCGCAGCGCCGCGCCCGTCAGTACGGGCCGGCCGTGCTCGCCGGCCATCGCGGACGGCGGCTGGGCTTGTGGGTGAACGCCGCTCTGATCCAGCGACTGCGCGAGGTCCACCCACACGTCGAGGAGATCGAGGCGCGCACCGCCGAGGACGACTCCGGGACCCTCGCCCTGCACCGGCACCTCGGCTTCCGCCGCCTCGGACGGACTCTTCTCTACGAGCTAGCCCTGCCGTAACCGCCGGGCCCCAACTTCCCAGACCAGCGGCAGGCGGAGCCGTCGCGCGCCGTCGCAGAGAGGTTTGTCATGAAAGGTCCTGTACGCCACCGAACCTGCACCGCCCCAGCCGGAGCCAGGGGCCCTCCGAAAAGGCGCTCCCGCAGCTTGCCACTCCCCCGGTGATAACACCTTCCGTTGCATTCGATCAAGCAATTCTTCAAGGAGTTCCCCAGTATGTCCGTCACCTTGTCCGAGAAGGACAAAGTCACCCTGCGGACGGCCGCCTACGGTGCCGTCGCGCTGCTGTCTGCCGCCGGAGCAGCCGGCGGCTCGCCCCACCGGATCGCCACCGACGGGTCCATCGCCCTGGCCTCGGCAACCGGCCTGGTCGGGCACGTGCTCGCCGAGAAGTCCACCGGAATGGACCTGAGCGGCAGATCGGTGGCCGAGATCGCCGACCGGGTGCTGCCCGCTCTGACGGAATCGATGCGCCTGCTGCAGGAGCAGGCTCCGGCCGAGGCCGGCAACTTCCGCCGTACCGTCGTCGTCGCCCTTGACTCGGCCGTTCGGACCCGGCGGGGCGAACCCGGCCCCGCCGTCGCCGACATGACCGACAAGATCATCGCGGCGCTCGACGCCGCCGCGGCCGCGTCCGAGGTGCCCGCATGACCACCTCGGCGATCTCGGTCTCCGGACTACGCAAGGCGTACCAGGACAAGGTCGTCCTCGACGGCGTCGACTTCGAGGTCCGTGCGGGAACGGTGTTCTCCCTGCTCGGCCCGAACGGGGCGGGCAAGACGACGACCGTGAACGTGCTGACCACGCTGCTGCGGGCCGACGGCGGCACGGTGCGCGTCGCAGGTCACGACATCGCGACCGACGCCAAGGCGGTGCGCGCGGCCATCGGCGTCACGGGCCAGTTCGCCGCCGTCGACGAGCTGCTGACGGGCCGGGAGAACCTCCAGCTGATGGCGGACCTCAACCGCAAGGTCGCCGGAAACGGCGAGCGGGTCGTCGCGCAGCTGCTGGAGCGGTTCGAGCTGACCGCGTCGGCGGACAAGCCCGCGTCCACCTACTCCGGGGGTATGCGGCGCAAGCTCGACCTGGCGATGACCCTGGTCGGCGACCCGCAGATCATCTTCCTGGACGAGCCGACGACGGGCCTGGACCCGCGCAGCCGCCGGACCATGTGGTCGATCGTGCGTGACCTGGTCGCCGACGGCGTGACCGTCTTCCTCACCACGCAGTACCTGGAGGAGGCCGACCAGCTCGCCGATCGCGTCGCGGTGCTCGACCGGGGCCGCCTGGTCGCCCAGGGCACCCCCGACGAGCTCAAGCGCCTCATCCCGGGGACCCACGTGCGGCTGCGGTTCACCACCGCCGCCGAGCTCGACGCCGCCGCGGTCGTCTTCCCCGAAGCGACCCGCGACGACGAGGCACTGGCCCTGCGGGTGCCCGCCGACGGCGGCACGAAGTCGCTGCGGGCGCTGCTGGACCGGCTCGACGAGCACAGCCTCAGCGCCGAGGAGTGCTCCGTGCACACCCCCGACCTCGACGACGTCTTCCTCGCCCTGACGGGCCACACCACGGAGGCAGCCAAATGAGCGCGAACTCGCACGCACTGGTCATGCTGCGACGCAACGTCAAGCACCTCACCAGGAACCCGACGTCGGTGTTCAACGCCGTCCTGATGCCGATCATCATCATGCTGATGTTCGTGTACATGTTCGGCGACGCCTTCAGCGTCGGCGTCGACTACATCGACTACGCGACACCGGGCCTGATCCTGCTGGCCGTCTGCTACGGGCTGGGCGGCACGGCGACGGCGGTGAACTCCGACATGACCAAGGGCATCATCAACCGGTTCAAGGTCATGGACGTCTCCCGCGGTGCGGTGCTCACCGGTCACGTCATCGCCAGCGTGCTCACCAATGTGATCGCCATCGCCGCGCTCGTCGGGGTGGCGTTCCTGCTCGGGTTCAGTCCGTCGGCGAGCCTGACCGACTGGCTCGGCGTGGCCGGGGTCGCGGTGCTGCTCGCGTTCGCGGCCGGCTGGTTCACCGTCGCGCTGGGGCTGTCGGCGAAGTCGCCGGAGACCGCGGGCATGGCCGCCGTGCCGCTGGTCATGCTGCCGTTCTTCAGCAGCGCGATCGTCCCGGCGGAGAAGATGGGCCCGGGCCTGCGGCAGTTCGCCGAGTACCAGCCCTTCACGCCGATCATCGAGACCATGCGCGGGCTGCTGCGCGGCGCGCCCGACACCACCGACGCGGCGGTCGCCGTCGCCTGGTGCGTGGTGATCGCGCTCGTGGGCTACCTGTGGGCGCGTTCCACTTTCACGAAGCGGGCATGACCTCGGCCGGCTGACCCCGCAGGCCATTCGGCGCCGCCTCGTCGAAATGTGTTTCGCCGAGGCGGCGCCGCACCGCCCGCGGGCCGCCGGGGGCGCACACCTGTCGCGCGCGCCCAGCGATACCCACCTTCACGGACAGAACATCCGGCCATCGAGGCCCGGCAACGCGCGTTCCGATCGGCCTGTCCCCACCAGGAGAACTCAATGCTTACCGCTCAACTTTCGCTGCACGACATCACCCGCCGGTACGACGAGCACATCGTGCTGGACGCGGTGTCCTTCAGCGTCAAGCCGGGCGAGAAGGCCGGCATCATCGGCGACAACGGCGCCGGAAAGTCGACGCTGCTCCGGCTGATCGCCGGGACGGACGAGCCCGACAACGGTGAGGTCACGGTCGTCGCGCCGGGCGGTGTCGGCTACCTGGCCCAGTCGCTGGCCCTGCCGCCGCAGGCCACGGTCCAGGACGCGATCGACCTCGCGCTGTCCGACCTGCGGGAGCTGGAGTCGCTGATCAACCACGCCGAGGCCACGCTGGGCAGCCTGTCCGGGGCAGCGCTCGCGGCAGGCCTGCAGACCTATGCCGAGCTGGTCTCCCGTTATGAAGCACGGGGCGGGTACGGGGCGGACACCCGGGTCGACAAAGCGCTGCACGGGCTCGGCCTGCCCGGGGTGGACCGTGGAAGGTCGCTGGGCACCTTGTCCGGCGGGGAGCGGTCGCGGTTGGCGCTGGCCGCCACCCTGGCGTCCCAGCCGGAGCTGCTGCTGCTCGACGAGCCGACCAACGACCTGGACGACCAGGCGGTGGGCTGGCTGGAGGAGCACCTGCGGCAGCACCGCGGCACGGTGCTCGCGGTCACCCACGACCGCGAGTTCCTGAGCCGGGTCACCGATACGATCTTGGAGGTCGCCGAGGGCAGGGTGACCCGCTACGGGGACGGCTACGACGGATACCTGATCGCCAAGGCGGCCGAACGCCGGCGTCGGCTGCAGGAGTACGAAGAATGGCGCGAGGAGCTGACCCGCAACCGCGGGCTCGCTGAAGCGAACGCGTTTCGTCTGGACGCGATCCCGCGCAAGGCTCCCATGGCCAAGTTCGGGCACGGCGCCTTCCGGGCCCGCGGCCGCGACCACGGCGCGATGGGACGCATCCGCAACGCCAAGGAGCGCATCGAACGTCTCACCGGCAACCCCGTCGCACCGCCACCCGACCCGCTGATCTTCGCGGCGAACATCACCAGCGTCGAGGACCACACGCCGGAGACCGTTGCCGAGCTGGTCGAAGTCAGCGTCACCGACCGGCTGTACGTGCCGTCACTGCGGATCGGCGGATCGGACCGGGTCCTGGTCACCGGGCCCAACGGGGCGGGCAAGACCACCCTCATCCGGGTCCTGGCGGGAGAACTGCGTCCGGCCGCCGGAACAGTGCGCACACGGGGCCGGATCGGTCACCTGCGGCAGGAGACGACGGCCTGGGCCCCGGACCTGACGGTGTGGGAGGCGTTCGCCGACGGCCAGGCCGGTGACCCGGACGAGCTGCTGTCGCTGGGTCTGTTCCGGCCGGCCGACCTGCGGTTGCGGGTCAGCGAGCTGTCGTACGGTCAGCTGCGCCGGCTCGAGCTGGCCCGCCTGGTCAGCAAGCCGGTCGACCTGCTGCTGCTCGACGAACCGACCAACCACCTCTCCCCCGCTCTGGTCGAGGAGCTGGAGCAAGCCCTGGTGGAATACCCGGGCGCGGTGGTCATCGTCACCCACGACCGCCGTATGCGCGCCCGATTCACCGGCACCCACCTGCGGCTGAGCGCCGGCCACATAGCACAGCCGCAGGACGGGGATCGGCGTGACCCCGCACCCGCACCGGTCTCTGCGCTCGCCCGACACGAGGGAGACCAAGCGTCGTAACCTCGGGTGGGCTTGCGACGTCCGGAGCCGGCAGGTCTGCCAGCCGACTCCGGACCCCACGCCTGACGATCACCTCATCCAGCGATCCAGAGCGCTGGGGTGTGACTACCGCTGCTCGGCGAGCCACTCGTCGAAGGACGTCGGCGCGATACGGGCACCCGCCTGTGGCAGCAGCACCTCACCGGCCATCTCCACGCCGAACAGCGATGACCACGTCGGGACGAGCTTGACCGTGCGGCCGCGCCTGTCGTTGGTGCGCCGGGCCATGTCGACCAGGTCTTGCGGCTCAGGACCGGCGACGTCGCGATAACGCCCCTGTGGCGCGCCCGTGGCGATCTCGGCGAGGACGTCGGCCACGTCCGCGGGTGCGATCGGCTGGACGAGCAGTGGCGCGATGGCGGCGGCGCCGTCCTGCTCGGTCCAGCTCGTCACCATCGCCGCGAAGTCATGGAACTGGGTGGCCCGGACGATCGTCCACGGCACCGGGCCTTCGGCCACGAGGCGCTCCTGCTCGCGCTTACCGGCGTAGTGGGCGTTGCCGGCGATGCGGTCGACACCGACGATCGAGAGCAGCACGTGGTGGCGTACGCCCGTCCGCTGCTCGGCGGCGAGCAGATTGCGGGTGGTGGCGCCGAAGTAGGCCACTGCCTCGTCGCGTCCGGCGGCCGCGTGGTTCGTGGCGTCGATGACCGCGTCGACGTGGGTGAGGGCGGCATCGAGGCTGTCGCCGTCGGTCAGGTCCACGCCGAGTGAACGGCTGATTCGTACGGCCTGGTGCCCGGCCCGTTCCAGGGCGGCGACCGTGAGGGCGCCGATGTTCCCGGTTGCGCCGGCAACGGCGATTCGCATGGTTCGCATTATATTCTCCTGATATCCGTCGATCGACCGTTCGCCTGTCTTGGACCTCTGAGGCGGCGGCCGGTGACCCTCATGTGCTGCGGGCACGGTGCGCAGCTGCTGATGACTTCGTTCAGGTGTCCGGCGCTGCGGCGGCAGACCAGCGCTGTCTCCGGTCTGTCGCCACCCACGCTCGAACGACTCGGCGACGAGAGTGGTCTGGCTCAGGTGGTTGTCCGGGCCAGGACGATCCCGCCGACGATCAGGCACAGTGCCGCGATCCTGCCCACCGAGACCGGGTCGTCGTTGAGCACGACGCCCAGCGTGATCGCACCGACGGCGCCGATGCCGGTGAAGACGGCGTATGCGGTGCCGACCGGCAGCGTGTTCATAACCTGCGACAACAGCCAAACGGCCACGGCCATCAGAGACAGGCAGATTAGCGTGGGCAGGGGCCGGGTGAAGTTGTGCGTCGGTTTGATGCTCTGCGACCAGGCCACCTCGACCAGCCCGGCCAGCAGCAGGATCAGCCAGCTCATCGGGCCGCCTCCCGCAGGGCCGCCGCAAGGGACTGCTCATGCTTGTCGCGCAGGTCGGCCAGTGCCGGGTCGACGCGGGCGTTGACCAGCTCGGCGTGGATGAACGTCACGTCCCGCACCCGGTAGTGGCCCTGGAAGAAGTCGCGCAGGTAGCGCTCCTGGTGGTCATAATGCTCGCGCGGCGTGCCGGGACCGTACGCGCCGCCGCGTGCGCTGGTCACCACGAACGAGCGGCCTTCCAGCGACATCTTCGGGAAGGTGATCTGGTCGAGCCAGGCCTTCAGCGACGACGGGATCGAATAGTTGTACATCGGCGTGCCGATCAGGATCACCTCGGCCGCGACCACCTCCGACAGCAGCGGCTCCACGACGGCCCACGCCTCGCGCTGCGCAGGGCTGCGGGCGGCCTCCCGATAGCGCGACATGTCGGTGATCTCGCGCTGCAGGATGTAGTCGCACAGTTCGGTCCAGGCCTGGCCGATGTGCGGCACCGGCTGCGCGGCCAGGTCGCGGTAGACGTAGCCCGCCTGGGGGTGAGCAGCCCGCCAGGTCTCGGCGTAGACGCTCGACAGTTTTCGCGAGAACGACTCGCGGCGGGCGCTGGCGTCCAGGTGCAGCAACATGATCTCTCTCTCCTCACACTATAAGTGGACACGGTGTCCGGTTGACTATAACCGGACACGGCGTCCAGATACAATGCGTGCATGGAGAGAGCCGACGCAGCACGTAACCGTGCGCTGATCCTCGAAGCGGCAGCGTCACTGTTCGCAGAACGGTCACCGCAGGACGTGACGATGGACGACATCGCCAAGAAGGCCGGGGTCGGCCGCGGCACCCTTTACCGCCGATACCCCGACCGGGCGTCGATCGCCGTCGCGCTGCTCGACGAGCACGAACGAGAACTGCAGGGACGCCTGCTGCGCGGCGAGCCGCCGCTGGGCCCCGGGGCACCGCCGGCCCAGCGGCTGGCCGCGTTCTACGCCGCCATGGTCCGCCTCCTGGAAGACCACTCCCACCTGGTGCTCGGCTCCGAGGTGGGCCGCTCCCGCTTCGAGACCGGCGCGTACGGCTTCTGGCGCGCCCACGTCCGCACCATCCTGGCCGCCGCCCAGACCCCCGACCCGGAGGCGCTCGTCGACGTCCTGCTCGCGCCGCTGGCCCCCGAGGTGTACGACTACCAGCGCAGAGTGCTCGGCCTCGACCCCAAGCAGATCACTCAGGCATTGGACAGGCTCGCGGCGATCCTGGACAGGTAGCGCGCAGGGCTCGTCGACCGCACGGCGATGACCTGAGCGGCCGGCCCGGGCACTCCCCCGGGGTCACGGCGAGGTGGCCCGGCCAACCTGGAGACCCGACTCACGCCACTGATCTGCGGCTCGCGGAGGCGAATCCGAGCCAGGTGTGACGGTTGCCCGCCCAGCACCAGCCGACCTTCGGAGCGTGCCTCCTGGCGGCGCCGTCGCGGCCGGTGCCGTTGCTCAGCCACAAGGCCGGGGTCCGCGCATCGAGCCTGCCGTCCGGGCGCCGCAGACGCGAGCCGATGGTCATGAAGCAGTGATTACGCTCCAGCGCCTCCGGTTGCTGCAGCAGCCAGTGGATGCCCTCGGCGACGGTCAACGGCGTGCGGCCCGCGGAGGTCAGCGCGGGCAGCGCCTCATCGGGGCTCCAGTTGGCCATCTCGTCACCACGGGTGACATCGTGCACCAGGTACAGCGGCGCGTCGGGCGTCGCCGCGACCTCAATCGGCGTGAACGCGTCCAGGTCGGTCATGTCTTCGACCACGAAACCCTGGCGGTCTCTGTGGCGCATCATGGGCGCCAGCACCGAGGCAGCGACGCGGTCGGCATTGATCACCAGAAGGGCGTTCTCCCCGACGGCTCGGGCGGCGCCCCGGACGTCCGACTCGGAAAGCCCCGCGTGGTGGTGCAGCTCCAGCTCGATCAGTCGCTGCGCCTGTTCGGCAAGCGACGGCAGCGGAGCAAGCATGGTAGGCATCGATCTCTCCTTCAAAAGGGTGGGTGAGGCACCCGTTGCCCTGCGCAGACCGGGCCGGCGGTGGTGATCGCCCCAGCAGGCGATCTTGCTTGTTCCAGCATCGGCGGCTTCACTCGCCGGAACAACGTCGAATCTGCGCGTGATCCATAACCGGGCGGTTATGCCGCGAGGCCGGCTGCCATGGGTCATAGACCAACGATGCCTCGCTTGCCGGCGTGCTCGGGGTGCGCAGCCGCCTCAACCGCGCCTGCGCGCCCCGGGAGCAGCCCTCGTCGCAGCCGTCGCCGCCAGTGTCGCGGCCCAGCACCTGGATACGGCTGTGTAGAGTCGGGTGATGTCTACTGACCTGGGCCGAGCTCTCGTTCGGATGATCGGATTGCCGCTGTTGCTGTCGACCGCCCTGCTGGCCGGGTGCAGCGACGGGAAAGGCACCGATGTCGACTGCAACCTCCAGGAATGCGTCGTGACCTTCGAACGGGGCGTGGACGCGTCGGCGAGCGTGTTCGGCCTGGAAGCAAAGCTGGTCGAGGTCAAGGACGGCACGGTCACGGTGGACATCGGCGGCAACGAGATCACCGTGCCGGCATCCGGGCAGAGCGAGGGCGTGCAGGTGCGCGAGATCACCGACGCCAAGGTCGTCGTGGTGGTCCCGCACAACATCGCCGGTTGACCCTCTGCAGCAACGGAGCGCCCTGTGCGAAGTCCGGCTCCTGGCGGAACCCTCACCCCGCTGACGACACTCCGGGCGGCAGCCCACGCCGCGCCCGCCGGCCCGATCTGTCACGCGTTCGGCGGCCGTGAGCTGCTCCGACACCGCGTCGCGGACGAGACCGTAATCGGCCCCGTCCGCGACGCTACGGCTCAGTACGGGTTGTAGAGGACCCGGTCCTGGCTCTTGACCACGTGGGACTGGCCCTCGAAGGTGCTGCCGAACACCAGCAACTCCACGTTGGTGAAGTTCGGCGACGTGAACTCCCCGGTGGCCGTGCCGGTCGAGGAGTAGCACGGCTGCCCGGTCGAGTTGCCGGTGTAGCTCGGATAGACGTTCGTCACGAAGGTGGAGTACTTGTTCCCACCGGCGTAGTACATGTTCACGTTGATCGTCAGGTACGGCAGCATGTAGCTGGACTGCCGGCATACCGTCAGGTCGTAGCGCAGCGCGTTGCCGCCGTCGTCGAACTGGACGCTGCCCTGCACCCAGCCGATCTGGACGCTGCCGCCGGTCGGATAGTAGTGGCGGATCTGCATCGTCACGGGCTGTGCGGGCCCCCACGCGGCATGCGCCGGCGTGGCTGCGGCGGGCGCGACCAGTGCGCCCACCGTGGCCAGCGCCACCAGCAGCGACCTGGCGGCCGAGCGCCTCAGGAACGATCTCATCGATGCTCTCCTCTGTCGGAGGGAAGCATTGCCGCGGCCCGGTCGGGACCTTTCCCGCACGGCGATGCCGGTCGAGTTCCGATCCTGGCACCCGCCGCTGGACGGCGACTGGACCGGGACTGGACGCCACCGCCCGCGGCTTCAGCGCACCGTGCCGCCGTCGGCACCGGACAGCCTCGCCCGGACCAGCGCCGCCTCCGGCGGATCGAGGTGGCCGAGCCGGTCCAGCGCCTGCTGCCACACCGAGCGCGCGGCCGCGCCGTCGCCCGCGGCGGCGAGGGCGTCGCCGAGGTGGCTGAGCACGAGCCCTTCGAGGTGGCTGTCGCCGAGTTCGCGGTACATGTCCAGGGCCTGGCCGTACGCGCCGACGGCCCGGTCGTGCGCGCCGAGGTGGTAGTGGGCGTAGCCGATGCTGTCCAGGGTCGAGGCCATGCCGCTGCGGTCGCCGAGCTCGGCCAGCTCGGCCAGCGCCGCCGTGCAGTGCTCCAGGGCTGCCGCGTGGTCGCCCAGCAGTGCCCGGCACCAGCCGACCGCATTGCGGGCGCGGGCCACCCCGTGCCGGTCGGCGGCGCCGCGCATGATGGCCAGCCCTCGCTGGGCGTGGTCCAGGGCCTGGCGGTAGCGGCCCTGCCGCTCCTGCATCAGCGACAGGTCAAGCTCGACCCGGCTCTGCCCGGTCAGGTCACCGAACTCGCGATAGAGCCCGCCGGCTTGCCGCAGCTCGGCCAGGGCCTCGTCCATGCGGCGCAGCCGGATGCAGGCCCGGGCCAGGGACCGGTGCGCCACGGCCTGCGCGCCGGGCGCGCCGTCGTGCCGGGCCGCCGCCACGGCCAGCCGCTGGACCCTGGCCAGGTCCTCCCAGTGCCCCCGCCGGTCCAGATAGGTGGACACGGTCCGGGCCAGCCGCCACGCGCGCCCGGCGGACACGGTGACGGCCTGCTCGACCGCGGCGACCAGGACGGCCCGCTCGGCGTCGAGCCAGGCCAGCGCCTGTTCGGCGTCGGCGAGCTCCGCCAGGTCGGCGCCCGGTGCCGGCGGCGCAGCGAGCCGGTCGTCCGGCCGGGGCTGGGTCAGCTGCTCGGCGGTGTGCGCGGTGCGCAGCAGGTGGTCGAGCAGGCGCAGCACGGCGGCACGGAGGTCGGCGGCGGGCTCGACCTGGGCGGCGACCTCGGCGGCGTAGCTGCGTATCAGGTCGTGCAGCAGGTAGCGGCCGGGCACGGGCGTACTTGCCAGCCCCGCCCGGACGAGTTCGGCGAGCTGCCGGCGCACCTCGGCGACCGGCCAGTCGGTCAGGCTCGCCGCCGCCGGGACCGTGATCTCCGGCCCGGGGTGCAGCCCGAGCATCCGGAACAGGCGGGCCGTCGGCGCGGGCAGAGCGTGGTACGACCAGGAGAACACCGAACGCAGGTCGGTCTCCGGCTCGCCCGTGGTGAGCGCGTCGAGCCGTTCGCCGTCACCGCGCAGCTGGTCGGCGACGGCGGCCAGCGGCAGCTGCCGGTTCAGCGCCGCCTGTGCCGCGAGGATGACCAGTGCCAGGGGCAGCCCGGCGCAGCGGTCGAGCATGTCCGCCACGGCAGTGGGCTCGGCCGCCAGCCGCGTGGCACCGATCCGCCGGCTCAGCAGCCTGTGGGCGTCGGCGAGGTCCAGCGGTGCCAGCGGCAGCGGGTGCGCTCCGCCGGTCGCCACCAGCCCGGCGAGCTGGTATCGGGAAGTGACCAGCAGGAGGCAACCGGGCGTGCCGGGCAACAGCGGCCCGACGTGCGCGGCGTCGCGGGCGTTGTCCAGCACGATCAGCATCCGGCGACCGGCGACCATGCTGCGGTACAGCGCGGCCTGGGCGTCGGTGTCGTCCGGCATCCGCTCGGCGCTGACGCCCAGCCCGTCGAGCACCCGGCGCACCGCGTCCGCCGGGGTCATGGACACACCGGCCGGGTCGAAGCCGCGCAGGTTCAGGTACAGCTGGCCGTCGGGGAACCGGGAGGCGATGCGATGCGCCCAGTGCACCGCGAGCGAGGTCTTGCCCACGCCGGGCGCGCCGGAGATGACGACCGCCGCCACAGCACCCGGCAGCCGGTCGAGTGCGGCCAGTTCGTCGGCGCGGCCGGTGAAGGCGTGGACGTCGGCGGGCAGTTGTGCCGGCACGGCGGCAGCCGGCCGCGGCGGCCGGTGCTCGGTGTGCAGCAGCACGTCGTGGGCGGCGGCCAGCTCGGCCCCGGGGTCGACGCCGAGTTCCTCGGCCAGCCGCCGGCGGATGTCGTGGTAGGCGGCGAATGCCTGGCCGCGCCGACCGGCGGCCTGGTACGCGAGGATCAGCCGGGCGTGCCATGCCTCGTTGAGCGGCTGCGCGGACGCCGCCTCCTCCAGCGCGGGCAGCCCGTCGGCGGAGCGGCCCACGGCGACGGCGAGCTCGCCGTAGCGGGCCAGCGCCTCCTGCCGCTCGGCGGCCAGCGCCACAACCCGGGGATGCTCGGCGAGCACGGGGATGTCGGCCAGCGGTTCGCCCTGCCACTGCCGCAGCGCCTCGGCCAGTGACGCCGCGGCGTCGTCCAGCCGTCCCCGCTGCTGGTGGTCGACAGCGGCCGTGACGTGCTCGCGGAACCGCAGCAGGTCGACGGCCGCGGACGGCAGGCACAGCCGGTAGCCGTCGCCGACCTTGCGCAGCACCGCGCTGGGAGTGCGGGCCGGCCGGTCGGGTTCGAGCAGGCGGCGCAGCCGCAGCACGTAGCTCTGGATGACGTTGGCCGCGCTGGGCGGCGCGGGACGGTCGGGCCACAGCCCTGCGGCGAGATCGTCGCGGCGCAGGACCTGCCCGCAGTGCAGTGCCAGCAGCCCGAACAGTGCCCGCTGACCGGCGGGGCCGATGTCGACCGGGTGCCCGCCGCGCCAGGCGCCGGCCGGGCCGAGCACCTGAATGCGCACGTCCGTCATGTCCGCGGTCCAAGCTAAGTCACGGCTTTCGATGCCGCAATGGCCGGCCCACTCAGCAGGACGGGTGGGCCCGGGTCCTGACTGTCCCGACGGCGCCGCGACCGGCTGACACCATCATCCAGATCGCCGGGCGGTGTCGGTGGGTACGCGCACACTGTCCCGCATGACCGACGACGCACTCCTTCCCGCAGACGAGCCGGCATGACCGAAGTGCTGCTGCGCGATGTCGACGATGCGGACCTCGAGGTGTTCTACGAGCAACAGCGCGAGGAGGAGGCGGTCCGGCGGGCGCGGTTTCCGGCCCGCGATCGGGACCGCTTCCTGACGCACTGGCGGACGAAGGTGCTCGGCAACCCCACCGGCCGCGCCCAGACCGTCTCGGTCGACGGACAGGTCGCCGGCAACATCGTCGCGTGGTGGCAGGACGACAGGCGCTTCGTCGGCTACTGGTTCGGGCAGCGGTTCTGGGGCCGCGGCGTCGGGACCGCGGCGCTGCGGCAGTTCCTGCAGCGCGAGCAGGTCCGGCCCCTCTACGCCGACTCGTTCGCGGGCAACACCGCCTCGGTGCGGCTCCTGGAACGCTGTGGCTTCCGGCGGGTGGGCACCGACCGCGATGGCGACCTCGAGTTCGTAGTGCTCAGGCTCGACGAGGGCTGACCTGCCTGGTCGCGACCGGCACGTCGGCCGGAAGCATCGATGGGTCCACGATGGCGGACCGGCCAGGTGCGACGGCGCGAGAACCGCCGTTCCGTCGCGACGCAGCGGCCAACGCCAGGACAAATCATGTCAAGCCGTTACTCGCGTCGGCCGGTACCGCAGGGCGGCCGCGCCCGACCTGAACTCATGGCGATCCACGAGCTCGAGCTGGATACGCTCGCGCAGACCGGCGAGCAACGTCGGGCCGTGTCCGGCAAGGACCGGCTGCACGACGAACACGTACTCGTCGATCAGCCCGAGATCTGCCAACGCCAGGGGAAGCGTCACGCCGCCCACGAACAGGCCCTCGCCCGGCTCCTGCTTGAGCCGCTGAACCGCTTGCCCCAGGTCGCCTCCCACCAGCTCGGCATTCCAGTCGACCCCGCTCAGCGTGCTCGACACGACGTACTTCTTCGCCCGGTCGATGGTCTCGGCGAACGGGATCTCCCACTCGCCCATCCAGTCAGGCCACGTGCCCGTGGCCGGCCGCCGCCACGCCGACTCCATCATCTCGTAGGTCACGCGGCCGAACAGCAGGGCATCGGCTCGTGCCATCTCGGCGGTCCAGTAGCGCATCGACTCCTCGTCGGGGGGAAGCCCCGCCTCGTGGTGGCAGCAGCCGTCGAGCGTGACGTTGATCGAGTATCGAAGTGGTCTCATCGTTTGCTCTCCCTCGATGCGCGCAGCGCGTTTTCACTGGACCGTACTCAGGCTACTGTCGGCGCTGTTTCTCATCGGCGCCAATCCCGCCCGCTCAACACCGTCGTGGTGCGAACCAGACCGCAGACCGAGCGCGCGACCGATTCGGCGATCCGCTCAGCAGAGCTACGAGGCAGTTACCTGGCGCCACCGCGATACTGGGCTTGCATCGCCGGCTCTCCATCGCCTGCGCCACCCGAGCCACCGCCTCGGCTTCAGTCAGCCGAGCTGCCAGCGGACCTCGCCGCCGACGACCGTGGTCAGGACCCGGGTCCGCAAGACCGCTTCCGGTGGCTCCCGGTAGGGATCGGTGTCGACGGCGATGAAGTCGGCGAGCATGCCCGGCGCCAGCATCCCCTTGCGCGACTCCTCCCCCGCCGCGTACGCGGCGCCGACCGTGTGGGCGTGGACCGCCTCGGCCATGCTGATCCGCTGCTCCGGCTGCCACCCGCCCGCCGGGGAGCCGTCGGGCCGGGTCCGGGTCACCGCGGCGTGCAGGGCGGGAAACGGGTTCGGGTCCTCCACCGGCGCGTCGGAGCCGAAGGCCAGCGCGACACCCGCGTCGAGCATGCCGCGCCAGGCGTACGAGGCCAGCTCGTGCCCGGCCAGCAGCGTGTCGACCAGCTCGATGTCACTGGTGCAGTGGACGGGCTGCATCGACGCCACGACGCCCAGCCGGGCCATCCGCGCGAGATCCCGCGGCCGCAGGTGCTGCGCGTGTTCGATCCGGTGCCGCAGCCCCGGTGTCGGGCCGACCGCCTCGTACGCGTCGAGCACGAGACGGTTGGCCTGGTCGCCGATGGCGTGGGTGGCGATCGCGATGCCCGCCCGAGCCGCGGTCCGGAACAGCCGGATCATCTCCTCGTGGGGCACGACCGCGATCCCGTGGTCGCCGCCGGTCATCGGCCTGCTCATATGGCAGGTGTGCGACCCCAGCGCCCCGTCGCTGAAGACCTTGACCGGGCCGGTGCGGAACCAGTCGTCGCCCTGCCCCGTCCGGCGGCCCTCCTCGATCGCCTGCTCCAGGTGCTCCAGCCGGATCGCCTTGTGCACGCGCAACTTCAGGTCCCCGGCCGTGGCCATCTCCTGGTACGCCGCCCGGCAGTCCTCGCCGTCGATGTCGTGGACACTGGTGATGCCGAGCGCCAGCAGCCTTTCCTGACCGGCGCGCAGCAGCCCGCCGAGGTCAGCGGGGGCCATGAACGGTTTCAGCGGATCCGCGGCGGTCTCCCTCAGGATGCCGGTCGGCTCGCCCCGGTCGTCCCGGACGATCTGCCCGCCGACCGGATCGGCGGTCGCCGCGTCGATCCCGGCCAGCCGCAGCGCGGCCGTGTTCGCCCAGGTCGTATGGCCGTCGACGGTGGGCAGCGCGACCGGGTTGCCGGGGCACACCGCGTCGAGCGCGTGCCGGTCGGGCTGCACCGGCGGATCCCAGACGTTGCTGTTCCAGCGCCCGCCTAGCAGCCACTGCCCCGGCCGCAGCCGAGCCGCCCGGTCGGCGATCCTCGTCAGCGCCTCGGCCAGGGATCGGGTCCCCGCCAGGTCGACGGTGGTCAGGCTGTGGGCGTACTGCGCGGTGTGGATGTGCGCGTCGTAGAGGCCCGGCATCACGGCGGCGCCGTCGAGGTCGACGAGCTCCGCGGTCGCACCGGCGGCCGCCCGCACGTCCGCCTCGGAGCCGACCGCCAGGACGAGCCCGTCCCGGACGGCGAGGGCCTGGACGAGAGGACGGTGGCCGTCCCCGGTGTGGATGACGCCGTGGCGGTAGACGCGGATGCTCATGCGAGGCAACGTTAGCCGCTCCACCCCGCCCGGCGGCACTTGCTCCCGTGGAGCAGGGCGGCTGGGTGCCGGCGTCATCACCGGCGGGTCGCGCGTTAGTTGCACGTACCAACGAATGCGCATACGCTCATGTCCGCGCGGATGGGTTGGGCAGCGATCAGCGGTCAGGCGCTGATGCCTGTGGTCCTGAGACGTCCCCCTGCTCCAATGAGGAGTCCGCGTGTTCCGTAGATCTTCCCTGTACGCACTGCTTGCCGCCCTGCTCGTGGCGGGCGCCTTCGTCGCCACCCGCCCCGCCGTGTCCGCGCCGGCGCCCGTGCGGATCATGCCACTGGGCGACTCCATCACCGCCGGCACCGGCTGCTGGCGGGCCATGCTCTGGCACCGGCTGCAGACCGCCGGCTACACGAACATCGACTTCGTGGGCGGCGTCTCCGACGGCGGCGGCTGCAACCCCGGGTACTCCTACGACGGGGACCACGAGGGCCACGGCGGCTACTCCGCCACCGGCATCGCGGACAACAACCAGCTCCCGCCGTGGCTGAGCGCGGCCAGGCCGGAGATCGTCCTGGTGCACCTCGGCACCAACGACATGTGGGGCCACTACATCCCGACCGCGACGAAGCTGGCCGCGTTCACGAAGCTGGTCGGCCAGATGCGGGCGCAGAACCCGGCCATGAAGATCATCGTCGCTAAGATCATCCCGATGAGCGCGTCCAGCTGCTCCACCTGCCCGGCCGACATCATCGAGTTCAACAACGCCATCCTGAGCTGGGCGGCCGGCCTCACCACCAGCCAGTCGCCGATCACCGTGGTCGACCAGTGGACCGGCTTCGACCCCGCGACCGACACCGGCGACGGAGTCCACCCGAACAACAGCGGATACCAGAAGATGGCCGACCGCTGGTATCCGGCGCTCGCGCAGGCACTCGGCGGCGCGTCCTCGTCACCCACGTCAAGCCCGGTGCCGTCACCGTCGGCGTCCCGCAGCACGTCGCCGTCGCCGTCGGCGTCTCCCAGCGCCTCGCCGAGCGCCGTCCCGTCGGTGTCGCCGTCGACCGGCGGCGGCTGCACCGCGACCTACCAGGTCGTCTCCCAGTGGGGTGGAAACTTCCAGGGTGAGGTGACGGTGCGAAACGGGTCCACGAAGGCGTCGTCGGCGTGGACGGCGACCTTCTCCTTCGCGAACGGCCAGCAGGTCACCCAGTCGTGGAGCACGACGCTCTCGCAGAGCGGGGCGACCGTCGTGGCTCGCAACGTGAGCTACAACGGCACCCTGGCAGCCGGTGCCTCCACGTCGTTCGGCTTCCTCGCCGGCTGGAACAACGTCACCAACGCGGTGCCGGCGGTGACCTGCACCATCGGCTGACGGCCGACCCGCCGCCGGGTCAGGGCACCCTTCGCCGCCAGGCGTCGGTCATGACCCGGCAGGCGGGCGGGGCGGACGCACGCGCACACCGGGAAACGCCGAAAACGGCGCGGCGCGCGGCGCCGATGCCGATGATGGGCACATGACGTCTGAGCAGGTCATGTGCGCTGAGAAGATCCGACTCGCGGAAGCCGACGCGGGTGACCTGCCGTGGCGGGCGTGGGGCCCGTACCTGTCCGAACGCGCCTGGGGCACCGTCCGCGAGGACTACAGCCCCTCCGGTGAGGCGTGGACGTCCTTCCCGCACGACCACGCCCGGTCGCGCACCTACCGCTGGAACGAAGACGGCATGGCCGGCATCTGCGACGACGGGCAGCGGTTCTGTTTCGCGCTCGCGCTCTGGAACGGCCACGACCCGATCCTCAAGGAACGCATGTTCGGCCTGACCGGGCCGGAGGGCAACCACGGCGAGGACGTCAAGGACTACTGGTGGTACGAGGACTCCACGCCGACCCACTCCTACCTGAGCTGGCGCTACCACTACCCGCAGGCGCCGTTCCCGTACCGCGAGCTGGTCGAGGTCAACGCCCGCCGGGGCAGGCACGACCCCGAGTTCGAGCTGGTCGACACCGGCGTCTTCGCCGACGACCGGTACTGGTCGGTCACCGCCGAGTACGCCAAGGCGTCCCCCACCGACATGTGCATCGTCGTGACCGTCGCGAACCGCGGCCCGGACGCCGCGACGATCCACGTCCTGCCGACGCTGTGGTTCCGTAACACCTGGGCCTGGGGCCGGCCCGGTCACGACGCGGTGCCGACGATCACCGGCCGCGATGGCCGCCTCACCGGCCGGCACGAGGAGCTCGGCACCATCGAACTGCTCGGCGACGGCAGCCCGGCGGCGCTGTTCTGCGACAACGAGACCAACACCGAGCTGCTCTGGAAAACGCCGGGCCGGTCGGCGTACCCGAAGGACGGCATCAACGACCACGTCGTCCACGGCGCCGACACCGTCAACCCGGCGATGACCGGCACCAAGGCGGCGCTGCACTACGTGCTCGACGTCCCGGCCGGTGGGTCCCGCCGGATCCGCCTGCGGCTGGCACAGCCCACCGACGTCTCCGCCGATCTCGGCGCCCGCTTCGACCAGGTCATGACCGACCGGCGGGCCGAGTCGGACGCGTTCTTCGCCGACCTGATGCCGGCCGGGACGACCGAGGAGGAGGCTCGTGTCGTCCGCGGTGCGATCGCCGGCCTGATGTGGGGCAAGCAGTTCTACCGCTACGACGTCGGCCTGTGGCTGGACGGCGACCGGACCACCCTCACGCCGCCGGCCGACCGGCTGAACGGGCGCAACCGCGAATGGCGGCACATGGCCGCCGCCGACGTCATCTCGATGCCCGACCCCTGGGAGTATCCCTGGTTCGCGGCCTGGGATCTCGCGTTCCACTGCGTCGCGATCGCCCGCGTCGACCCGGCGTTCGCCAAACAGCAGCTGCTCCTGCTCGTCCGCGACTGGTACATGCACCCCTGCGGCCAGATCCCGGCGTACGAGTGGGCGTTCGGCGACGTCAATCCGCCGGTGCACGCATGGGCGGCGCTGCGGGTGTTCGAGCTCGACGGCGGCCGCGACTTCGGCTTCCTCGAGCGGATCATGCACAAGCTGATGCTCAACTTCAACTGGTGGGTCAACCGCAAGGACGCCGACGGCGACAACGTGTTCGAGGGAGGGTTCCTCGGCCTGGACAACATCGGCCCGTTCGACCGGTCCTCGCCGCTGCCCGTCGCAGGGCAGCTGGAGCAGTCCGACGGGACGGGCTGGATGGCCATGTACGCGGCGAACCTGCTGGAGATGGCCGTCCGCCTCGCCGTGCACAATCCCCACTACGTGGACATCGCGACGAAGTTCTTCGAGCACTTCGCCTACATTGCCGCCTCGGCCCGCTCGCTGTGGAACGACAAGGACGGCTTCTACTGCGACACGATCCGGATCGACGGCGGAGCCCCGATCCCGATCCGGGTGTTCTCCATCGTCGGCCTGATCCCGCTCGTCGCGACCGTGACGTGGCGCGAGGGCACGTACGGGCAGCTGTCGGAGCTGGTCGAGCGCTTCCGGTGGTTCCTCGACCACAAGCCGGCGTATGCGGCGGTCATCGGCGAGAGCCGGTCGCGCCCGTCCGGCGACCGGCACCGGCTGCTGTCCATGGTGACGATGGACCAGCTCGAACCGATCATCTCCCGAATGCTGGACGAGGCCGAGTTCCTCAGCCCGTACGGCCTGCGCAGCATCTCGCGCGTCCATGCCGCCGAACCGTGCACGGTCAACCTCGGCGGCCGCGACTACACCGTCGACTACGAACCGGCCGAGTCCACCACCGCAACGTTCGGCGGCAACTCCAACTGGCGCGGGCCGATCTGGATGCCGGTCAACTACCTGCTGATCCGGGCGCTCAACCAGTTCGGCGACTTCCTGGGCGACACGGAGACGTTCGAGTGCCCGACCAGGTCCGGGCAGCGGCGAACCCTCAACGAGATCGCCGACGAGGTGTCCGAGCGGCTCATCGACATCTTCCTGCGGGACGGGGACGGCCGGCGGGCGCTCTACGGCGGCACGGAACTGTTCCAGACGCACCCGGACTGGCGCGACCGCCTGATCTACCCCGAGTACTTCCACGGCGACAACGGCGCGGCACTCGGCGCGTCTCACCAGACCGGCTGGACCGCGCTGGTCGCCGACCTGATCCTCAGCCGCCGACCGGACCGCCGGCCACACACCCGCTGACTCGCTCCACCGCGTTCGCGGCGATCGCACCACACCTACCTTCCGGACCTCGCCGCACTCCTCCCGGTGGCGGAATCCCGTGACCAGCGGGTGGACCGGGCCGTCGTCGAGGCGGCCGCTCGCGCCGCACCGGCCCGGCGCACGACAGTATCGTCGGGTCATGGGGGATCTCAATACGGTGACCCGCGGCCTGCTGCATGACATCGGCGCGACCTTGCATCCACGGGGCTTTCGTGGCTCCGGTGCGGTGTGGCGGCTGATCACGCCGGAGGGTGTCGCGGTGATCCAGAAACAGCCGTCGGAGCGGACACGGCGCGACGCGAAGATGTTCTACCTCGATACCGCGGTGGCCCCGAAGGAGTGGTGGGAGTGGCTGGCGTGGAGGACCGGGCACACCCAGCCGATGGACACGTCGAGCGAGATCTACGGCATCGGCCTCATGGAGCGCCGGGTGCCGTGCCCGCACCCCGCCGACGGTGACCACGACTGCTGGCAGGTGACAGCCGACACCGAGGTGGATCGGCTGCGCGCCGATCTCCTCACTGGCGTGACGCGCACAGCGGATCGGCTGGTCGAGCTGCTGCAGCCCGGCCGCTACCTGGCCGAGCTGAGCGCATTGCCCCACAAGCAGATCGGCCATTGGCCACCACTGGTCATCCTGCTCTGCGGGCGAGGGCCGTCACCGGAACTGGATGCTGCCTGCGCCGGCTTGCGCGAGGCTTTCGCCGAGCGGCCCCGGGCGGCCGGATACGTCGACGAACTGATCGGCTGGGCGCATGCCCGCGCATCGCGTTGAGCCCTGGGGCGCGGCTGCCGGAATGGGACGGGTTCACGGCGGCGCGAACGCGGCCGTGGACGCCGAAGGGCGTGTTCATCGCACGGCGGTGACGCCCGTTGCCCACATTGATTGACGCCGCCTAATATGTGAGGCGGCGGGCGGGAGTGTCAACGGCTCGAGCGGGACTCGGGGTCGTGCCGCGGTGAGGACGGACGAAGGGCAGAAAGCGTCCGTGCGCGCGTTCGCCGTCGCCGCTGACGGGCGCCATCCGCGATTGCCCGCACCTCATGTCTCCATCGGGTTCCATCCCGTTTGAGGAGACCCATGGCACACATGTCGTATCCGTCCAAGCTCGCCGCCGCACTGGCCTGCGCCGTGTTCTGGCTGGCGGCGCCCACCCCCGCCCAGGCGGCCGACGACGTCACGTCACCGACCGCGCCCGGCACGCCGGCCTTCAGCGACGTGACCCCGTTCAGCGTCACCCTCACCTGGACGCACTCGACCGACGACGTCGGGGTCACCGACTATCTCGTCCGCCGAATCCTGCTCGACGGCCAGAGCTGGAACGACAGCACCACCGGCGACATCAACACCATCACCATTCGCGACCTGACGCCCAACCAGACCTACAGCTTCACCGTGCTGGCGACCGACGCGGCAGCCAACACGACGGCATCGCCCACGGCAACGGTGCATACGCCGCCCTACCTCGACGGACCGATGTGCTCGGTGACGTACACACCACTCAGCTCAGGCGGCGGCTCGTTCTACGCGACGGTCGGCATGACGAATCTGTCCCCGGGCGCCTGGCAGGAGTGGACCCTGGGCTTCACCCTCACCGACAACCAGCGCATCAACCCGGGATGGGGGTTCCGGCAGCACGGGACCCGGTGGACCACCAGCTTCGTCTGGCTCTGGAGCAGCGGCGCCGGGCCGCTGCTTCCCGGCAACACCAGATCGGTGTCATTCACCGGCACCTACACCGGCAGCGACAACCCGCCACCCACCGACTTCACCATCAACGACCATCCGTGCCACCTGGTCGGCCAGCCCGTTCCCCCAGGCCAACCACAGGACCTCATCGTCAGTGACCTCACGCCGGGCAGCATCAGCCTCAGATGGAGCCCGGCGGCACCCGGCACCGACCCGATCAGCCGATACGAGGTCCTGCTCAACGGATACCGGTACACCTGCCTCGGCGTGAATCCGCTGGCCTGCGCCATCTCGGGCCTCACGCCCGCGACGGCGTACACCATCGCGGTGCGTGCGGTGGACACCACCGGCCGCACCGGGCCCGCGACGACGATCACTGTCCGAACCCCACCGTCGACTCCGCCCAGCGCGCCCGGCAACCCCGCGGTCTCCGGTGTCTCTACCGCCGGCGCCACGCTGACCTGGACCGCTTCCACGCCGGGAACGTTCCCGCTCACCGGATACACCGTCTACCGCCTCGACGGCACCACCGAGACAGCGGTATCGGTGACCCCCAACGCGGGCAGCACGACCGCGACGCTGACCGGTCTCACCCCGAACACGCCGTACTCGTTCCGGATCCGTGCCCGCGACACCGCAGGCGTGAACTCGGCGCCGTCAGCGACCGTGGCCTTCACGACCAAGCCCGACACCGGCTGCGACGTGGCCTACAGCGCCAAGGACTGGGGCACCGGCTTCACCGCGACCGTGAAGATCACCAACACGGGTACCGCGGCGCTCACCGGCTGGACCCTGCACTTCGCCTTCCCGGCAGGGCAGCGCCTCACCCACGGCTGGAGCGCCGGCGGGGGCCCGCCGGCCGGGGCCCCCCCCCGCCCCGGGGGGGGGGCCCCACCCCCGCCCCCCCCCGCGGGGGGGGGGCGGGGCGCCCCCCCCCCCCCCCCCC
>NZ_JBFAOU010000100.1:0-28760 GCF_040675365.1 Catellatospora sp. NPDC049609
TCGTCGTACATGGTGGCCAGTGGCGTCTTGCCGTCGGAGGCGTACAGGTAGCTGATCTGGGGGGAGCGCTTGACGGTCAGCTCGTCGGGGAGCTGGCCGAAGGCGTCACCCGCGGCCTTGGCGGCCAATCCGGACATCGCCACGGCGGGGAAGGCGGCCGCGGCGACGACCACTCCGGCCAGCAAGCCGCAAATCAGGAGCGATGCGGCGTTCGCCAGGAGGTTGTGGTCGCGCTTGCGCATCAGGGTCACCGCCTCAGGTTACGTGAGCAGGTTTCGTCCTCGCGGACCGCACCGTGCCAGGTGGGCAGCCCGGGCGCCCGTCGCGGGGGAAGAGGTCTCCCGCGCCCGCAACCGTCCCGGGTATGCGTTCGTTGTCCAAGACGCACGACCCCTGGCGTGTGGTTGCGTTGCCCGGCCGTGAGATGTCCCCCCGGACGCCGCGGCCGCCCCGTTACTCGCATTGCGACGCTCCGAGGAGGGTCGCGGACCCCCGTCCGCGGCCCTCCCGCACGAGTGTCGCTCCGGCACGCGTCCTCCCTGCTCAGGACTGGCTCAGCGCAGGTAACGACCTTTTTCCGCCATTTTGGCTGACAACGTTGCGTAATCGTCTGACTACGGAGCATGATGGGCGGGCGAGTAACGCACACCGTTCGCGTCGGTTCGGGGGAACCATCGGGGGGATGTGCTCGGTTTCCGTGGGTTTATCACCCGTGGGGACGGGCAGGTCGCGAGCGGTGAGGGAACGTCAGGGGGGACGTGGACACATGGGCATGGTCAACGATTGGCCCAGTCTCGCGGCGTGCCGGAACGGTGATCCGGACGCGCTGTTCGTTCAGGGCGCGGAGCAGAACATCGCCAAGAGAGTCTGTCGCGGCTGCCCGGTGCGGTACGAGTGCCTGGCGGACGCACTCGACAACCGCATCGAATTCGGCGTCTGGGGCGGCATGACCGAGCGGGAGCGCCGCGCACTGCTGCGCCGGCACCCGCACGTGGCGAGCTGGAAGCGCGCTTTCGAGGTAGCCATGCAGGAGCAGGACCGCCGCGAGCTGGTCCGGGTCTGACGTCTGATTTGCGAACAATCACGCCCTTCGCGCCGTTCCCGCGGCGCGAAGGGCGTGTTCTCTCCCAGCTGCCTTGAGCACGGCCTCAGGCGCAGTCACCTTCCGTGGCCGGGGCTGAGGTCTTACGGGCGACCGGACCCCGCGTCCGCCGCGAATTGCGGAGACTCAGGCCGCCAGCGCGGCGCCGATCTCCCGCAGGCCGGTCAGGTCGTGCACGTCGGTCGGCTGCGCGGGCACGTACGCGACCGGCACGTGCGGGAACTCGTCGGTGAACCCGGTGGACACCTCGGTCTCCCGCGCCACCTGGCGCATGAGCAGCGCGTGCACCTCGAGCGTCTGGGCGGTCAGGGTGTGCTCGGCGTGCTCGGCGGCCAGCTTCTCGGCCGCCTCCGCGCTCTCGGCGGCGGACAGCTCCGGCAGCTCGGAGCGGTGCACCCGGTTGAGCACCAGCCCGGCCAGCGGCATCCGCTCCGCGCCGAGCCGCTCGGCGAAGTAGGCCGCCTCCCGCACCGCGTCCGGCTCCGGGGCCGCCACCACCAGGAACGCCGTCTGCGGGTCCTGCAGCACGCGGTAGGTCCGGTCGGCGCGCTCGCGGAAGCCGCCGAACGTCGAGTCCAGCGCCGACACGAAGCCGGACAGGTCGCTGAGCAGCTGCGCGCCCAGGATCCGCTGCACCGCCTTGGAGAACACCCCGAACGACGCCGTCACCAGGTTGAACACGCTCCGGCCGCCGGCCTTCGCGGGCACCATCAGCAGGCGCAGCATCTTGCCGTCCAGGAACCGGCCCAGCCGGGCGGGCGCGTCCAGGAAGTCCAGCGCCGAGCGCGACGGCGGGGTGTCCACCACGATCAGGTCCCACCGGTCGGTGGCCCGCAGCTGGCTCAGCTTCTCCATCGCCATGTACTCCTGCGTGCCCGAGAACGTCGAGCTCATCGCCTGGTAGAAGGGGTTGGCGAAGATCTCCTTGGCCCGCTCGGGCGCGGTGTGGGTGAGCACCACCTCGTCGAAGGTGCGCTTCATGTCCAGCATCATGGCGTGCAGGTCGCCGTCGCCGGACAGCCCTTCCACCGGGCGCGGCGTGTTGTCCAGCTCGGTGAGGCCGAGCGACTGCGCCAGCCGGCGGGCCGGGTCGATGGTCAGCACGACGGTGCGCCGCCCGTGCTTCTCGGCGGCACGCAGGGCCAGCGCGGCAGCCGTGGTCGTCTTGCCGACCCCGCCCGAGCCGCAGCACACCACGATGCGTACGCCGGGGTCTGCCAGCAGGGCGTCCAAGTCGAGCATGAGCCCAGCCTAAGGGGCGTCGCGTAGCAGCTCGGCAAGGTGCTGGAGACCGGCCGTGTCGACCCCGTCCGGCAGCAGCGGAAGCTCCACCACGGGCCGGCGCAGCGCGTCCAGCTCGCCGCGCAGCTCCTGCTCCAGCGCGTGCCGCGCCTGGTGGTCCTTCGCCTCGGAGAGCAGGGCGGTCACCGTACGCCGATCGTCGGGCAGGCCCGCTGCGACGAGGCCGCGCTTGAGCTCGGCCTGGGTGAGCCGGCTCGCGCCCGCCAGCAGCGGGGGGCGGGCGCAGTTGACGATGACCTTGCCGACGGGGATGTTGAGCGCGGTCAGCTCGCGCAGCGCGTCCGCGGTCTCCTGCACCGGCATCTCCTCCAGCAGGGTGACCAGGTGCACCGCGGTCATCGGCGAGCGCAGCAGCGCGGCGACGCCCTCGCTCTGCGACTTGATCGGGCCGAGCTTGGCGAGCTTCGCGGCCTCGGCGGTCACGTTCAGGAAGCGCCCGATCCGGCCGGTCGGCGGGGCGTCGAGCACGACGGCGCGATACACCCGGCGGCCGCTGTCGTCGGTGCGCGTCGTCGCCTCCTTGACCTTGCCGGTCAGCAGAATGTCGCGCAGCCCGGGCGCCACCGTGGTGGCGAAGTCGATCGCGCCCAGCTTGCGCAGCGCCCGCCCGGCCGCGCCCATCCGGTAGAACAGCTCCAGGTACTCCAGCAGCGCCTCCTCCGGGTCGACGGCGAGCAGGCGCACGTCCACCCCGGCGTCGGGCAGCCGGCGCTCGGCGTACGGCAGCGGCTCCAGCTCGAACAGCTGCGCCAGACCCTGCCGCCCCTCCACCTCCACCAGCAGCGTCCGCTGGCCGCGCGCGGCCAGGGCGAAGGCGAGCGCGGCGGCGACGGTGGTCTTGCCGACCCCGCCCTTGCCCGTCACCACATGCAGACGGGCCGGCCAGGCGGTGTCACGTGCACCGCGTCCCTGGGCCGGCCCGTCGTACAAGTCGTTCAGCACCCCTCGATGGTGCCAGGTGACTACTTCACCTCGCAGACGAACCAGCCCTCGTGCTTGACGAGGATCAATGTGAGCTTCTGCTCGGACATCTTCTCGTCGCTGGTGACCAGCTTGACGGTCACCTCGGCGGTGGCCTCGGTCGCCGTCTCACCGGAGATCTTCGGGGTCTCCCAGGTGAAGTTCGGGCCCTTGAGCTTGTCCTTCTCCGCCTTGATCTCGGCGATCTTGGCCTCGATCTCCTTGCGGTCGCGCGCGTCGCCGCAGACGACCTTCTCCGCGCCGGCCGCGTCGCCGTCCTTGTAGACCTTGGTGAGGAAGGTCGTCGCGGCGTCCTTGGCCGTGGCCGCGCCGACGCCCTCGGTGTTGCGGTTCAGCAGCACCCAGGCGGTGATGCCGCCGCCGCACAGCAGCAGCAGGACGCCCAGCACGATGCCGATGACCAGGGGCGCCTTGCTCTTCTTCGCCGGCGCGGCGGGCACGCCGGGCATGCCCGGGTACGGCGCACCCGGGTAGCCGGGCTGGCCCGGGGCGGCGTACGCCGGCTGGCCCGGGTAGGCCGGCTGTCCCGAGGTCGGGTAGGCGGGCTGCCCCGAGGTCGGGTACGCGGGCTGGCCGGAGGTCGGGTACGCCGGCTGGCCGGGGGCCGGGTACGCGGGCTGTCCCGAGGTCGGGTACGCGGCGGTCGGCGTGGTGAAGCCGGGCGCGGGGGTGCCCGAGACGGGGGCGGGAGCGCCGGAGACCGGGGTCTGTGCCGGCGGCACCGGGGCAGGCGGCGCCGAGGTCGGCGGCACGGGAGTCGGCGGCACCGGCTGCGCCGGAGTCGGCGGCACGGGGGTCGGCTGCGCCGGGGTCGGCTCGGCGGCCGCCGGCGGCGGGGTCGCCGGCGCCGCGGGCACGGGCGGGGTGGGCGTCGCCGGCGTGGTCGGCGGCAGCGGCACGGGTGGCTGCGGCGCGGTCGGCGGAGTGACCGCGGCGGACGCGAACGGGTCGGCGGGCGGCGGGTAGGCGCCCTGGCCCGAGGACTGCGGCTCCGTCGGCTGCTGGTCGTCGGTCGGCTGGGTCATCTGATCTCCCCTGGTCTCCATGACGAGGCCGCGACACCTGGCTGCCCCCGCGGCGGCTCAGCTTAACCGCACCCGGCACGACCTCGCAGTAGGGATCGACCAGCGAGATCTTGGGAGCACGTTAGGTTATGCCCATGACGAAGTGGGAGTACGCCACCGTGCCGCTGCTGGTGCACGCGACCAAGCAGATCCTCGACAACTGGGGTGTCGACGGCTGGGAGCTGGTGCAGGTCGTGCCCGGACCCAACCCGGAGCAGCTGGTGGCCTACCTGAAGCGGCCGAAGGCCGACTGAGCGCGAACCCGTGGAGATCCGCGGTGAAGGAGACAAAGATGTCTGACCCGTACGAGAAGCTCGCAGAGCTGGGACTCAAGGTGCCCGAGGTGGTGCCGCCGGTGGCGGCGTACGTGCCCGCGGTGCGCTCCGGCGACCACGTGTACGTCTCCGGCCAGCTGCCCATGGCCGACGGCAAGCTCCTGGCGACCGGCAAGGTCGGCGCCGAGATCAGCGCCGAGCAGGCCAAAGAGCTCGCCGCCCGATGCGCGCTCAACGGCCTGGCCGCACTTGAATGGCTGGTCGGCCTAGACAAGGTCGTCCGTATCGTCAAGGTCGTCGGTTTCGTGGCCTCGGCGCCCGGCTTCAGCGGCCAGCCGGGTGTCATCAACGGCGCCTCGGAGCTGTTCGGCGCGGTGTTCGGCGAGAGCGGCAAGCACGCCCGCAGCGCCGTGGGCGTGGGCGAGCTGCCGCTCAACGCCCCGGTCGAGGTCGAGCTGATCGCCGAGGTCCGCGACTGACCCGTTTTGCCATAGACGTTGGCCTATCTGGATGAGTTCGATCAAGAATTCTTCATCCAGATAGGCCAACGTCTATAAAAGGGGAGGCGGGCCGCGGCGGCGGGTGGCCGGCGGCCGGTGGCTCAGTAGAGTTCTCGGCATGACGGCGCGGATGGACTCGGAGCTTCTCCCGGACTGGGTGACCTGGTTGCGGGCGCCCAACCCCGGTCCGATGACCCTCGACGGCACCAACACCTGGCTCCTCGACGACGGCACCGTCATCGACCCGGGGCCGGACGACCTGGCCCACCTCGAGGCGATCATGGAGTACGGGCCGGTGCGCCGGATCCTGTTCACCCACGGCCACCCGGACCACGTGGACGGGGTGACCACCCTGCTCGCGCTGAGCGGTGCGAGCGTCGGCGAGGCGCCGGACTGGGTGACCGTGCTGCCCACTCCCGGGCATACCACCGATTCGGTCTGTTTCGTCGCGGAGCGCGACGGGCGGCGCGTGGTCTTCACCGGGGACACCATCCTGGGCCGCGGCAGCAGCGTGGTGGCCTGGCCCGACGGCGACGTGGGGGCATACCTGGCGAGCCTGGACGTGCTGGCGGAGTACGCCGTGCCCGGCCTGCCAGGGCACGGGCCGGTGCTGCCCGACTGCGCGGCGGCGGCGCGCTGGCTGCGCGAACACCGGCTGGAGCGGCTCGACCAGGTGCGGGCGGCGCTGAAGCGGGGCGCGCGCACGCCCGAGGATGTCGTGAACGTCGTCTATGCCGACGTCGACCCGGGCGTCAGGTTCGCGGCCGAGTGGACCGTGCGGGCACAACTTGCCTACCTCGAGACGTTGAGCGAGCTGTGAACGCGTCATGACCTGCCCTGTCTGCGGGACCGTGCCGGTGCCGGCGGCCCGGTTCTGCCACCACTGCGGCGCGGCGCTGCCCGCGGCGGCGACGCTGCCCGCCACCGAGCGCCGCGTCGTCACCGTGCTCTTCGGCGACCTGTCCGACTTCACCTCGTGGTCGGAGGAGCTGGACCCGGAGCGGGTCGGCGCGGTGACCGACCGGGTGCTGTCGGCGCTGGCCGGTGCGGTGAAGACGTTCGGCGGGCACGTGGACAAGCTGACCGGCGACGGCATCATGGCCGTGTTCGGGGCGCCGGTGGCGCACGAGGACGACGCCGAGCGGGCGGTGCGGGCCGCGCTGTCCATGCAGCGCGCGGTGCGCCGGGTGCTGGACGACGAGCGGGGCGGCAGCGCCCCGACCGGGCTGCGGTTGGGCATCAACACCGGGCCGGTGGTCGCGGGTGTGCAGGCGGGCCTGGAGTACACCGTCATCGGCGACACGGTGAACACCGCGGCCCGGCTGGCCGACGCGGCCGCGGTGGGCGCGGTCTACGCCGGTGCGCGCACGGTCGCGGCGACCGGGTCCGTGGCGGGCTGGCGCAACCTGCGGCCGCTGCGGCTGAAGGGCAAGCGCGAGCCGGTCGAGACGTACGAGCTGCTGGGCCTGCACGACGCCCGGGGCAGCCGGGCGGGGCTGGGCGAGGAGGGCCCGTTCGTGGGCCGCGAGGCCGAGCTGGGCCGGGTCGCCGGCCGGCTGGCCGAGGTGGTGGACCGCGACGAGCCGCGAGTGCTGGTCTTCACGGCCGAGGCGGGCATCGGCAAGAGCCGGTTCGCCGCCGAGGTGGAGCGCTTCGCCAACGGGTACGAGGTGAGCGCCGGCCGCTTCGCGGCGCGTACGCAGGCGCGCGTGCTGTCGGTGCGCTGCGCCGCGTACGGTGAGCGCCGGCGGCTGGCGCCGCTGTCGGACCTGGTGCGGCTGGCCATCGGCCTGCCCGCGGACACCGCGACGGCGGTCACCCGGCAGGTCGCCGAGGAGCGGCTGCGGCGGCTGACGACCAGGCTGACCCAGCGCAGCGAGCCGGGCAAGCCGGTCAGCGTGGACGTGGACGCGCTGCTGTCGCTGCTCGGCTACGCCGACCCGACCGAGCTGGCGCAGTGGCACGGGGTGTCCGGGGACGACCCGGAGCAGCCGGGCCGGGAGACCGCGACGCTGGCGGTGGCCGTGGCGCGGCTGCTGGACGCGCTGGCCACCGAGTCGCCGCTGGTCGTGATCGTGGACGACCTGCACGACGGCACCCCGGAGACGCTGGACGCGCTCGGCGTCGCGCTGGAGGAGCTGACCGGCCCGGTGCTGGTGCTGCTACTCGGCCGCCCCGAGCTGGTGCGCCGGGCGGGGCAGCTCACCCGGGTCGCCGATGCCGAGGCGAACACGCTGCCGCCGCTGCGCGGCGCGGACGCGGCGCGGCTGCTCACCGCGTACCTCAAGGGTGGCCGGCTGCCGCAGGCCGACGAGGACCGGCTGCTCACCACGGCCCAGGGCAACCCTTTCTACCTGGCCGAACTGACCACGCTGCTGATGGAGCGGGGCGCGCTGGTGAAGGCGGGCGCGCAGTGGCGGCTGACGCCCGGCTCGCTCGGCACCCAGCTGCTCTCCCGCGACCTGGCCGCGGTGCTCGCGGCCCGCATCGACGCGCTGCCCACCGAGGCGCGCGCGGTGCTGCGCGACGCGGCCGTGGTCGGCGACACGGTGCCGACCGGCGCGCTGGAGGCGCTGCGCGAGCGCCGGTCCACCCGCGACGGCCGCCCGGCCGCCGTGGTCGCGGTCGAGCTGGAGCGCGCCGTCGACGAGCTGCTGCAGCGCCGCATGCTGCGCCGGGTGCGGGGCGGGTTCGCCTTCGCCACCCCGCTGCTGCGCGAGGCGGCGTACGGCGGCGTGGGCAAGGCCGACCTCGCCGACCGGCACGCGTTCCTGGCCCGGTGGGCCGCGCCCGGCCAGCCGACGGTGACGGTGTCATCGGGGCGGACCGTGGCGGGCCTGTCCGGGGTGACCGACGCGGTGCGCGACGCGTTCGTGGCCGAGCACGCCGAGCGGGCGACCCGCCTGGCCGACGCGGTCCGGCTGCGGCCGGACGTGCCCGCGCGGCAGGTCGCGCCGCTGGGCATCGCGGCGCTGGGCCGGGCCGCCCGGCGCGCGGGCCAGGCCGGCGAGCCCGCCGAGGCCGTCGGGTACGGCGAGCGCGCGGCGCGGCTGGCGCCCGGTGCGCTGCCGCTGCCGGACCGGCTGGTGCACTCGCGCTCGCTGCTGCAGTACGGCCGGATCGCCGAGGCGCTGCACGACGCGGAGAAGCTGGTCGCCGACGCCGCCGAGGACCCGCGCACCCGCGCCGGTGCGCTGCTGCTGGCGGGCCGGGCGCACGTGGCCCAGGGCGACCCGAAGCACGCGTACCGGCTGTGGTCGGAGGCGCTGACCACGGCCACCGACGCCGAGCTGCCGGGGGAGCGGGCCGAGGCGATGCGCCGGCTGGGCATGGCCGACTTCCTCGGCGGGCGGCTGGGCGACGCGTCCAGCCGGTTCGCCGGGGCGTACCAGATCGCGGTGTCGGCGGGCGACCGCAAGTCGCAGGCCTGGTCGCTGCAGAACCTGGCCTGGGTGACCACCACCCGCGGCGACTTCGCGGGCGCGGACGCGGCGCTGGCCCGCGCCGCGCGGCTGTTCGCCGAGACCAAGGACCCGGTGGGCCGGGCCTGGCTGCGCGGCACGTCGGCGTTCGCGCGGCTGCTGTCGGGGCGGCTGACCGAGGCGCTGCGGCTGGCGCACGTGTTCCTGCCCTTCGGGGAGCGGGTCGGCGAGGCGTGGGCGGTCGGCACGCTGCGCGCGGTCGCCGCGTTCGCCGCCGCCGAGCTGGGCGAGCTGGGCGAGGCCGACCGCGAGGCGCGCCGGGCCTACCGCGACTTCGCCGCCGCCAAGGACACCTGGGGGCGCGGGTTCGCCCTGGTCGCCCGCGGTGTGGTGGCGCGCGGGCTGGGGGAGTACGGCCACGCCGAGGACCTGCTCGGCGAGGCGCTGGAGGAGGGCGAGAAGGTCGGGCACCCGCTGCTGGTCGGCATGGCCGGCACGGTGCGCGGCTTCGTCGCGCTGGACCGGGGCGACCCCGAGGCGGCCGAGCTGGACGCGCGCTCGGTGCTGACCATGGTCTCGCCGTACGGCGTGCTCGACCCGGCGCGGGTGGGCCCGCGGGCGCTGCTGGGCGCGGCCCGGCTGGCCGCGGGCGACACGGCGATGGCGCTGCGCCTGCTCACGCCGGTCGCGGCCGCGCCGCACGCGCCGTCGATGCTCTACTCCCGCCGCCAGGGCGTGGCGCTGTACGCCGACGCGCTGCTGGCCGCCGGGCAGGTCGAGGAGGCGCTGGCCGCCGCCGAGCTGGCCGAGTCGCTGCCCGCGGTGGACGTGCGCAGCCGGGTGCGCTCCGCGGTCACCTACGCCCGCGCGCTCGACGCGGCCGGGCGGGGTGCGGAGGCGCTGGTCGCGGCCGAGCGAGCCCGCTCGATCGCGGAGGGGACGCAGCAGGCGAGCGAACGTGCCGTTGCATTGGCGACATGGGGTGCCGTGAGCGAAGGGCGAGGCGCTACCGTCTAGCGCGTGAAGCACACCCCGACCGCGTTCCCGGACATCCCCGGACTCACCGATCTGTCGCTGCTCGCCGTCGGCGGGTACGCGACGATCTTCCGGGCGGTGCAGGAGTCGGTCGGGCGCGACGTCGCGGTCAAGGTGGAGAACCGCACCATCGACAGCGACCGCGACCGGGCCCGCTTCCTGCGGGAGGCGCGCGCGGCGGGCAAGATGTCCGGCCACCCGCACGTGGCCGACCTGTTCGACGCCGGGGTGACCAAGGACAACCACCCGTACCTGATCATGGAGCTGTACGCGGGGTCGTACCAGGACCGCATGCCGCTGCGCCCGCACGAGGTGCGCGACCTCGGCGTGAAGATCGCCGACGCGCTCGCCGACGCCCACGAGCGCGGCGTGGTGCACCGCGACGTCAAGCCGGCCAACATCCTGATCAGCCACTTCGGCGAGCCCGCGCTGGCCGACTTCGGGCTGGCCATCCTGGCCGAGATACGGGATCCGGAGATCACGCTCGACGTGATGACCCCGGCGTACGCGCCGCCGGAGGCGTTCCGCCGCGCGGAGCCCGCCCCGCCCGGCGACGTGTACGCCCTCTGCGCCACCCTCTACGCCCTGCTGCGCGGCGCCCCGCCGCGGTGGGAGCCCGACCACCCGCCGGGCCTGCTCACGCTGATCGAGATGTTCGCGCTGCCGGTGCCGGACCTGCCCGAGGTGCCCGCGGCGCTGTGCGCGGTGCTGCGCCAGGGCATGGACAACGACCCGGAGCGGCGCCCCACCGCGCGTGCCCTGGAGGAGCTGCTCGCCTCGGTCGACCTCGACGGTCCGGCCCAGGAGGAGCGGCCGACGGTGGACGTGGCGAACGTCGACCCACCCACGGTCCCGGTGCAGCGCGGCTTCCTCACGAACCTGATCGACAACCTGTTCGGCCGCTGACCCCTCCTCGGGGAATGCGCCACGACGCGCCGTGCATGCGTGTCGCCCTCCAAGAACCACTCGTTGCTCTGGTGTCAACAAGCGGTGGAGTACGGAGAGCAGGTTCCCCATGGCGACCCTCGACACCGCGCTGGACCCCCGCGCGCCCTCTTTCCTGGACAACCGAAGCACGGCACAGGCGGCACTGCGAGCGCTCGACACGGCGCACGGGCAAGCCCGTGACGGCGGCGGCGAGAAGGAGGTGACCCGACACCACGCCCGCGGCAAGCTGCTGCCGCGCGAGCGCATCGAACTGCTCGTGGACAGCGACACGGCGCTGCTGGAACTGGCCGCGACAGCCGGCCGGGAGGTCGGCGAGGCGGCCGGCGCGGGCCTGGTCACCGCGCTCGGCGTGGTCGACGGCATCGAGTGCATGCTGATCGCCAACGACCCGACGGTGCGGGCCGGCGGGCCTTCCTCGACGGCCCGGCGCAAGTTCGCGCGCGCGGTCGAGCTGGCCCGGCGGCACCTGCTGCCGCTGGTGCTGCTGCTCGAGTCGACCCAGGACGAGCAGCGCCGCTCCGGCGTGCCGGATCCGAGCTTCGCGCAGCTGAGCCGGATGGCGTCACCGGTGCTCTGCGCCGTCTTCGGCCCGCTGGACTCCTGGCTCGCCCCGCTGCCCGACCTGGCCGACCACGCGATCACCGTGCGCGGCCGGGCCGACGCGGCACGCGTGGACGTGGTGGCCGAGGACGAGCGCGACGCGCTGCGCGTGCTGCGGCAGACCGTACGGCAGCTGGTCACCTTCGAGCGCGGGCCGGTGCCCGGGGCGGCGGTGCCGCCGCGCTACGACGCCGAGGAGCTGCTCGCCGTGGCCAGCGCCGACCCGCGCGCGGTCACCGAGCCGCGGGAGGTGCTGGCGCGCGTGCTGGACGGCTCCGACCTGGACGAGTTCCGGCCCCAGCGGGGCGGTGCGCTGCTCGCCGGGTTCGGCGCGGTGCACGGGCACCGGGTCGGGGTGCTCGCCGGCACCGGTGCCGCGGTGGACGCCGAGGCGGCGGACAAGGGCGTGGAGCTGGCCCGGCTGGCCGCCAACGCGGGCGTGCCGGTGCTGGTGCTGGCCAACCCGGTGGCCGACCCGGCCGGCGACGCGTCCGCGCCGCTGGTGCGCGCGCTGTCCCAGGCCGACCGGATGACGCTCGTGCTCGGCGCGGAGCCGGACGCGTGGGCGCTGGCCGGGCCGGGCTTCCGGTTCGGCTGGCCGGTGGGTGACCTGTCCAACGAGCCGTACGACGGCGTGATCGACCCGCGTGACACCCGTACCGTGCTGGGCATCTGCCTTTCGGTGAGCGCGTCCGCGGCCCGCCGCGGCGCGCCGGGTCGCGCGGCTGAGCGTGAGGTGGCGTCATGATCCGCAGACTGCTGGTGGCCAACCGGGGCGAGATCGCCCGGCGCATCTTCGCGACGTGCCGGGCGGTGGGGGTGGAGACGGTCGCGGTCTACTCGATCGCCGACACCGACTCGCCGTACGTGGCCGAGGCCGACTACGCGGTGCAGCTGCCCGGGTCCGCGCCGAGCGCCACCTACCTGCGCGGGGACCTGATCCTCGCGGCGGCCCGCAAGACCGGCGCGGACGCGATCCACCCCGGCTACGGCTTCCTCGCCGAGAACGCCGACTTCGCCGCCGCGGTGGCCGACGCCGGGCTGACCTGGGTCGGCCCGCCCGCGAAGGTCATCTCGGTGATGGCCTCCAAGATCGACGCCAAGCTGCTGCTGGCCGAGGCCGAGGTGCCGGTGCTGCCGAGCTGGACCGACCCGACCGCGGTGGACGAGTTCCCGGTGCTGGTCAAGGCGGCCGTCGGCGGCGGCGGGCGGGGCATGCGGGTGGTGCGCGACGCCGACTCGCTGGCCGAGGCGGTCTCCTCGGCCCGCCGGGAGGCGTTCGGCGCGTTCGGCGATTCGACCGTGTTCTGCGAGCGCTACGTCGAGCAGGCCCGCCACATCGAGGTGCAGGTGGTCGCCGACCAGCACGGCAACACCGTGACGCTGGGCGAGCGCGAGTGCTCCATCCAGCGCCGGCACCAGAAGATCATCGAGGAGGCGCCGTCCCCGGCCGTCTCGCCCGAGCTGCGCGAGAACCTCTGCGCCGCCGCCGTCCTGGTCGCCGAGGCCATCGGGTACGTCGGCATCGGCACGGTCGAGTTCCTGCTCAGCCCCGACGGCGAGTTCTACTTCCTGGAGATGAACACGCGGCTGCAGGTCGAGCACCCGGTGACCGAGTGCGTCACCGGCTTCGACCTGGTCCGGCTGCAGATGTTCCTGGCCGAGGGCGGGCAGCTGCCGTTCCAGTCCGCGCCGCCGATGCGCGGGCACGCCATCGAGGTGCGGCTGTGCGCCGAGGATCCGGCCAGCAACTGGCTGCCCGCCACCGGGCAGGTGCACCGGTTCGAGGTGCCCGAGGTCTCGGCCCGCTTCCGGCCCATGCTGCAACCCGGCCTGCGGGTCGACTCCGGGGTGGAGCCCGGCACCGTGGTCGGCGTGCACTACGACTCGCTGCTGGCCAAGCTGGTGGCCTGGGCGCCCACCCGGTACGAGGCGGCCCGCATGCTCGCCGGGACGCTGGCCCGCACCCGCATCCACGGCCTGGTGACCAACCGTGACCTGCTGGTACGCGTGCTGCGGCACCCCGCCTTCCTCACCGGCCAGATCGACACCGGCCTGCTGGACCGCCAGCCCGAGGTGTTCGCCCCGCTGCTGTCCTCGGTGGAGGCCGTCCGGCTGAGCTGCCTGGCCGCCGCGCTGGCCGCCGCCGCCCGCCGCCGGGCCGCCGCCGGAGTCCAGCGCGGCATCCCGTCCGGCTGGCGCAACGTGCCCACCGTCGCGCAGACCGTGGTGTACGACGGCCCCGCCGGTCCGGTCGAGGTCGGCTACCGCCTCGACGCCTCCGGCGCGCTGGCCCAGTGGTGGGTGCGCGCCGTCGACCCCGAGGAGCTCGACCTCGCCGGTCTCGGCCCGGCCGGCCCGGTCGACGACCACCCGCCGGTCGCGGTGCTGTCCGCCTCCCCCGACGAGGTGGTGCTCGACGTGGCCGGCATCCGGCTGGCCCTGCACGTGCACGAGGTCGGCGAGACCGCGTACGTGGACAGCGCCGAGGGCTCGCTCGCGCTGCGCCGGCTGCCCCGCTTTCCGGTGCCGGTGCAGGAGCTGGAGGAGGGCTCGCTGACCGCCCCGCTGCCGGGCGCGGTCGGGCGGGTGCTGGTCGCCCCCGGCCAGCGCGTCGGCGCGGGCGACCTGCTGCTGACCCTGGAGGCGATGAAGCTGGAGCACCCGGTGCACGCCCCCGCCGACGGCGTCGTCGCGGCGGTGACCGTGCGCCCCGGCGTCCTCGTCGACACCGGCGCCCTCCTCGCCGTCCTCACCCCCGCCTGACCCGCGCGTCCCCGCATCCCCCGGCTCTCTCCATCGCTCCCGCCCCGCGCCCTCCGGGTGGCGCCACCACGGGGTCGCCGTGTTCGAAGACTCGTGCCCTCAGACCCGTTCTGAGGGCACGAGTCTTGGCGTTCCGAACCTTCCTGAGGACACGAGTCTTCACGTGCGGTCCCCGTTCTGAGCCCTGGGACGCGGCGCGGCTTCGACTGGTGGCTTCCGGACGTCGGGGCTGGTCACCGTCCGCGGGGGAACCTGGTCGCGAGGGAGGGCGGGCCGGCGAGGTCGCGGGGCGTGGCCGGGCGGGTCGGGGGCGAGCCTGGCGGGGCGAGCGCGCGACCCGGAGCGGTCGGGCCGGGGGCGGCGGGGCCGGGGCCGAGGGGCGCGAACGCAGCGGCGATGAGCCGGAGGTGCGCGCGCGAACGCAGTGGCGGCCGGGGGCGAGGGGTGAACGCAGAAGGACGTCCCCCGGGGCGGGCTGGATGGGTGCCCGGTCCCGGGGGACGTCCTCGTGGTGCGGTGGCCAGCGCGCAGATCTGTCAGCGAAAGGGATGCGCGCTGGTGCCGGCCTGTCGGCGGGGTGAGGCGGGTGCAGTGTTTCGCCGGTTCCGGTCCGCCGGTGACGTGAAAGTCATCGTGGCCCGTGCCCGCCGGCAGGCCGGACGCTTACTGCTGCGCCGAGGCGCCGCCGACGCTCCAGGCCACCGCGTCGCCCAGCACGCCCACGGCCACGCCGCTGACGTTGACCGGGACCTGGATCGGGGCGTACACCTGGGTGCCGTTCAGGATGCCGTGGTTGCCGGCGCTGATCAGCGTGACGTCCTTGCCCTTGCCCTTGCCGTGGTGGTGACCGTGGTCGTGGTGGTGACCGTGGTCCGGGCAGGGCTGCGGGCGCGGCTTGGGCCGCGGCTTCGGGTGGTGGTTGTGGCCGCCGCCGTTGCCGCCGCAGCCGCTGTTGCAGCCGTGGCCGTTGCCGCCGCCGCTGCCACCGGTGCTGCGGTTGGCCTCGACGTCGTCGCTCTCGGTGTCGAAGCGGCCGACCGTGCCGACGCCGTCCAGCGAGTCGAGGTCGATCGCGTCGGCGCCGCGGGCCACGCTCGGGCCGCCCAGCAGCGAGCCGACGACCGGCAGGCCGCCCTTGGTCAGGTTGCCCACCAGCGGCAGGCCGCCGTTGGTGAGGTCGCCGACGAGCGGGAGCCCGCCCTTGGTGAGGTCGCCGACCAGCGGCAGGCCGCCGTTGGTCAGGCCGCCGACCAGCGGCAGGCCGCCCAGCAGGTCGCCGGACTCGGTCGACTCCCGGTCGCCGTAGCCGTCGTGGTCGTCGTGGTCGCAGCGGTGGTCGCAGTTGTGGTGCTGGTGCTTGGGCTTGTGCTTGCCGTCGATCTCGGCGGAGGCGCCGCCCTCGCACCACGCGGCGGCGTTGCCGAGCACGCCCGCGGCCACGCCGCAGACGTTGATCGGGGCCTGGATCGGCGCGAACACCTGGGTGCCGTTCAGGATGCCGTGGTTGTTGGTGCTGATCAGCTTGGCGTCGTACACGCCCTCGAGCTCGGCGGCGCTGCCGCCCTCGCAGCCCGCGATCGCGCTGCCGCCGACGCTCGCGGCGACGCCGCAGAGGTTGATCGGGGCCTGGATCGGGGCGAAGACCTGGGTGCCGTTGAGGATGCCGGTGTTGCCCGCACTGATCACCGTGGCCTCGGCGTACGCGGCGGTGCCGGTGGCCATGACCGCGCCGGCGGTGAGAGCGCCGGCCTTCAGTGAGCGTCGAACCCACGTGTTCATAGTGGTAGGGACCTCTTTCGATCGTCGGAGACTTCCGACCGACCGATCGAGGCGGTGCGAGAGGTGTCCACTCGCCCAGGCACGGGCGATCGGTCACCGCACGATCGGTCACTGTGGACACGTCTAGCCGCACCTGAATTGCGAGGTTCGCGACCACTCGGACCAACGAAGCCCTGCCGGGCCTGACATGTTTGAGACCAGTTCCCGACACTTCTACCAGGCTAAATGCCCAGGAATGTCCTGATTCGCACCATTCTTGCCGTCGGCCATTCGGCCCCGGCACCCTGGCCGAATGGCTTAACGACTCGCGGCCCCAGGAAGCACCTGGGGCCGCGAGGGCAAAGAGTTCGCGCCCCGAAGGGCTGACGCCGCTGGGTGGGGCCGTCCCGCGAAGGGCGGGGCCGGCCGGAAGGCGGCGGTATGGCTAGACGCGGGCCCGGCGGGCGAGGCGCTCGGGGTCCAGGATGATGACGCTCTTGCCGTCCAGGCGCAGCCAGCCGCGGGAGGCGAAGTCGGCCAGGGCCTTGTTCACCGTCTCGCGGGACGCGCCGACGAGCTGCGCCAGCTCCTCCTGGGTGAGGTCGTGGGTCACCCGGAGCACGCCGCCGTCGCGGGTGCCGAAGCGGCCCGCCATCTGCAGCAGGTTCTTGGCGACGCGGCCGGGCACGTCGGTGAAGATCAGGTCGGCCAGCGCGTCGTTGGTGCGGCGCAGGCGGCGGGCCAGCACCCGCAGCAGCTGCTCGGCGATCTCCGGCCGGTTGTTCAGCCAGGGGCGCAGCGCCTGCTTGCGCAGCCGGGCCAGGCGCACGTCGGTGACCGCGGTCGCGGTGGCGGTGCGCGGGCCGGGGTCGAACAGCGACAGCTCGCCGAGCATGTCGGAGGGCCCCATCACGGAGACCAGGTTCTGCCGCCCGTCGGCGGCGCGTCGGCCCAACTTGATCTTGCCGGAGAGTACGATATAGAGGCTGTCCCCAGGCTCACCCTCGTTGAATACGATCTCGCCCTTGCGGATCTCGATCGTCTCCATCTCACGCGCGAGCGCCTCGGCGGCCTCCGGGTCGACACCCTGGAAGATTCCGCTGCGAGCCAGCACCTCGTCCATCGCCATCCCTCCATCGACGCGGATGCGTGGGCACACCGTTGATTGACTCGTCGCTACCCGTACGCCGCGCGAGGTCAGTCTAGGCGCACACAGGCGGCAACCGGACGCCAACCCCCAGAATCCTGCGCCATCGACCGGTGCCGGTCGTCAGCACCTGCGGGTAGAGTGCCCGGCGATGTCCATACACCCCCTGAGCCCGCCCGATACCCCCGCACCCGCCGAGCAAACCCCGTCCCGCTCCATCCTGGACCGGGTCGTGGGAGCGCTGCGCGCGCGCCGGGGTGTCTCCGCCGCGGGTGCGATCGTGCTTCTTGTCACAGTGGCCGGAGTCGGCCTCACCGCCGTCAACTCCTCGGCCGAGGGGACCGAGGCGCTGTGGCACCCGCCGACGGGCGCCGTCGCGCAGCCCACGGACGAACCCGCCGCGCCGGCGGCCGACACCGTCAGCCTGTCCGCGACCGGGGACATCATCATGGGCGACGCGCCGGGCCACCTGCCGCCGCGCAACGGCAAGGGATACTTCGACAAGATCAAGGCGCTGCTGCCCGCGGATCTGGTGATGGGCAACCTGGAGCAGCCGATCACCGAGGAGACCGGGTCGGGCAAGTGCCCGCCGAAGCCGTCGCCGAACCCGGCCGCGACGCCCAGCCCCGGCGCCAGCCCGACCCCCAAGAACAACTGTCACCAGTTCCGGGTGCCGCCGTCCTACGCCAACCACCTCAAGGACGCCGGGTTCGACCTGCTCAACACGGCCAACAACCACGCGCGGGACTACGGCACGGCGGGGTTCAACAACACCCAGCGCGCGCTGGAGGCCGCCGGGCTGCAGCACACCGGGGAGACCAACCAGATCACCATCGCCGAGGTCAAGGGCGTGAAGATCGCGGTGCTGGGCTTCTCGTCGTACTCGGGCAACAACAGCCTGATCAATCTGACGTCGGCGAAGAAGGTCGTGGCCAAGGCCGCGGAGCGGGCCGACATCGTCGTGGTGCAGGTGCACATGGGCGCCGAGGGCGCGGACAAGAGCCACGTCCGGCCGGGCACCGAGACCTTCCTGGGCGAGAACCGGGGCAACCCGGTGGCGTTCTCCCGCGCGGTCATCGACGCCGGCGCCGACCTGATCATCGGGCACGGCCCGCACGTGGTGCGCGGGCTGGAGTTCTACAAGGGCCGGCTGATCGCGTACAGCCTGGGCAACTTCGCCGGCGGCGGGCAGCTCAGCAGCGGCGGCCGGGTGGGCTGGGGCGGCGTGCTGCACGCGACGCTGAACCCGGACGGCAGCTTCGTGTCCGGCAGGTTCCACTCCACCTACTTCAGCGGGTCGTACGGCATCCCGCAGCCCGACACCAAGGACCGCGCCCTGGGCCTGCTGCGGCAGATGACCGAGGAGGACTTCGGCGCGAACGGCGCCGTGGTGAGCGCGGACGGGTCGATTTCGGCACCCGCGACGTAGGCTCTCTGCCGTGGCGGTAGCGGTGAACGGCGAGACGGAACTGGCGCGCAAGCGACGGGTGCGGCGCATGGCGCGCGAGCTCGCCGTGATCCACCCGGACGCGCACTGCGAGCTGGACTTCACCAACCCGCTGGAGCTGGCGGTGGCCACCGTCCTGTCCGCGCAGTGCACCGACGTGCGGGTCAACCAGACGACCCCGGCGCTGTTCGCGAAGTACCGCACCGCGGCCGACTACGCCGGGGCCGACCGCGTCGAGCTGGAGGAGATGATCAGGCCGACCGGGTTCTTCCGGAACAAGGCGGCCTCGCTGATGGGCCTGGGCCAGCAGCTCGTCGACCGGTTCGGCGGCGAGCTGCCGAGATCGCTGCCGCAGCTGGTGACCCTGCCCGGCATCGGGCGCAAGACGGCCAACGTGGTCCTCGGCAACGCCTTCGGCGTCCCCGGCATCACCGTGGACACCCACTTCCAGCGCCTGGTCAACCGGTGGGCGTGGACCGAGGAGGAAGACCCGGTCAAGATCGAGCACGCGGTCGGCGCGCTGGTCGAGAAGCGCGACTGGACCATGCTGTCGCACCGGGTGATCTTCCACGGCCGCCGCGTCTGCCACGCCCGCAAGCCGGCCTGCGGCGCCTGCCCGCTGGCGGGCATGTGCCCGTCGTACGGCCTCGGCCCGGTGGACCCCGCCGAGGCCGTGAAGCTGCTCAAGGGCCCCCGCGTCGCCGAGATCGCCGCCCTGGCCGGAGTCACCGCATGACCCCTTCCGCGCCCCGCCTCCCGGCCGGGCGGCCGGCGCAGCGCGCACTTTCCGGGAAAGTGCGCCCTCCCGGCCGCCGGTGGCCGCTCTCGCCCCGCCACGGCAGGCTCGCCGCCACGCTCGCGGCGGCCGCGATGACGCTCATCGCGGCCGGGTGCACCGGCTCGCCGGCGGCGCGACCGGACGCCGAGGTCCCCCAGCCGTTCGCGGCCTGCACCCCGCTCACCGGGACCGGCGCTCAAACCGGTGCCGCGCGCACGCAGCCCACGCGCACGCAGCCCGCGGGCACGCTGCCCACGCGCACGCAGCCCGCGGGCACGCTGCGCGTCGTCGCGCTGCCGGACCTGGCCCTGCCGTGCCTGGCGGGCGGCGACGACGTGCGCCTGAAGGAGCTGCGCGGGCCGCTGGTGATCAACCTGTGGGGGTCCTGGTGCGCGCCGTGCCGGGAGGAGCTGCCCGCCTTCCAGCGGCTGGCCGACAGCGGCCGGGTGCCGGTGCTGGGCGTGGTGACCAAGGACGACCGCGCGGCCGCGGCGTGGCTGGCCGACGAGCTGAAGGCCGGCATGCCCGCCGTGTACGACCGCGCGGGCGCGCTGCAGTCCGCGCTCGGCGAGAACGTCCTGCCGCTGACGCTGCTCGTCGGCGCCGACGGCCGGGCCGCCGTCTACCGCGGTGTGGCGCTCACCGACGACACCCTGTCGCAGCTGGTCGAGCAGCATCTGGAGCGGGCATGAGCGAGCAGGCCGGGACGGCCGAGCAGGTCGACGGGCGGCTGCCCGGCTGGTTCGAGCCGCTGCTGACGCGGGTGCGCGCCGCGCGGGCCGTCGACTTCACCCGCATCCCGACGCCGGACGAGGGCGGCCGTCCCGCCGCCGTGCTCATCCTGCTCGGCGAGGGCGAGCAGGGGCCGGACGTGCTGATCATGCAGCGCGCCGCGACCCTGCGTACGCACGCCGGGCAGCCGGCCTTCCCGGGCGGCGCGGTCGAGCCGCAGGACGCCGACCTGACCGCGACCGCGCTGCGTGAGGCGTGGGAGGAGGTCGGGCTCGACCCGGCCAGCGTCACCGTGCTGGCGCAGCTGCCGACCCTGTGGATCCCGGTGACCGACTTCCTGGTCACGCCGGTGCTGGCGTGGTGGCACGCGCCGCACCCGGTCGGCGCGCACGACCCGCGCGAGGTCGCGCACGTGGCGCGGCTGCCCCTGACCGAGCTGGCCGACCCGGCCCACCGGCTGCGCGTACGCCACTCCAGCGGCTGGATCGGGCCGGCGTTCCAGGCCCGGGGGATGCTGGTCTGGGGGTTCACCGCCGGGGTGCTCAGCACCCTGCTCGAACTCGGCGGCTGGGCCCGGCCGTGGAACACCGACCGGGTCGAGGCGCTGCCGTCCGCGCCCGCCACGCTTAGTGGCACCTCCGATGTCCCTTCCGTAGGCTGAGCCGATGTCGATCGTCGACGGTGTCCTCCTGCTCCTGCTGCTGCTCTTCGGGGTGAGCGGCTACCGGCAGGGCTTCGTGGTGGGCGTGCTGTCGTTCACCGGCTTCTTCGGCGGCGCCCTGATCGGACTGCAGCTCGGGCCGCTGCTCGCGGGGCTGCTCAGCGACCCCGTGCTCAAGCTGGTGGTGTCGCTGATCGCGATCTTCGGCCTGGCCGTGCTCGGCCAGTCGCTGGCGGGCTGGTGGGGCGGCAAGCTGCGCCGGGCCATCACCAACCGGGCCGGGCAGACCGTCGACGACCTGGGCGGCGCGCTCGTCTCGGTGCTGGCCGTGGCCGTGGTGGCCTGGCTGGTCGCGGTGCCGCTCAGCGACTCCGACCAGCCCTGGCTGGCCAAGGCGGTGCGCACCAGCAGCCTGCTGACGGCCATCGACAAGGTCATGCCCGGCGAGGCGAAGACGCTGACCGAGGCGCTGCGCGAGACCGTCGACACCAACGGCTTCCCGGAGGTCTTCGGCGACCTGGTGCCGACGGAGGTCAAGGAGGTGCCCGCGCCGGATCCGAAGCTGGCCGGGTCGCAGGTCGTGCTGAACGCCAAGAAGTCCGTGGTCAAGGTGCTGGGCAGCGCGCCGAGCTGCAGCCGCCGCATCGAGGGCTCCGGCTTCGTCTTCGCCGACGAGCACGTGATGACCAACGCGCACGTGGTCGCCGGCACCAAGACCATCCGGGTCGAGCTCAACGGCACCCGCCTGTCCGGCAAGGTCGTCGTGTACGACCCCGAGCGCGATCTCGCCGTGATCCACGTGCCGTCGCTGGACGCGCCGGTGATGCGGTTCGCCAACTCGGCCGCGAAGTCCGGCTCGGACGCGATCGTGCTGGGCTTCCCGCTGGACGGGCCGTACAACGCGCAGTCCGCGCGGGTCCGCGACGTCGGCGACATCACCGGCCCGGACATCTACGAGGACGGCACGGTGACCCGCGAGGTGTACACCATCCGGGGCCTGGTCCGCAGCGGCAACTCCGGCGGCCCGCTGGTCGCGGCGGACGGCAGCGTGCTCGGCGTGATCTTCGCGGCGGCGGCGGACGACCCGAACGTGGGCTACGCGGTCACCGCCGACGAGGCCTCCACCGTCGCCCTGATGGGCCGCACCCGCACCGCCGCCGTCGGCACCGGCAAGTGCGCCTGACCCCTGCGCGTGGTCGAAGCTCCGTTCCCGCCGTTCCAGCGGCAGGGAAGGAGCTGCGGTCCATGAACGGCTAGGAGAGCGCGAGCACCGGGACGCCGGGCAGCGCCAGGTTGAGGCCGCCGCGCACCCGGTGCGGGGTGGGCGCGGGCTTGGTGCCGGCGGCCGGCTCCGGGGTGGCCGAGGCGCGCGGGGCCGGGGTGGTCTCGGGGGCGGCGCCGAACCCGGCGCGTCCCGGCGGCGGCACGCTGTCCAGCGAGTTGGCCCGGACCGGGGCGACCTCCGCGGTCAGCGCCGCGACCGGGTCGACCAGGCCGAAGCCGTACTCGTCGTCGCGTCCGGCCGGGCCCAGGTCCTGCGCGGTGGTGATCAGGCGCTGCACCACGTCGGCGGCGGACATGCCGGGGTAGCGGGAGCGGACCAGCGCGGCGGTCGCGGAGACCAGCGGCGCCGCGAAGCTGGTGCCCTGCACCCGCCAGTAGAGCTCCGGGCCGGGCCGCGCGCCGATCAGGTCGGTGCCCGGCGCGGCCAGCACGGCCTGCTCGCCCTTCAGTGAGCCCTGCCAGAGCTGCCGGCGCGTGCCGGGGGCGATCGCGGTCACCGCGAGCACGCCGGGTTCGCGAGCCGGATACCAGATCTCGGTGGAGCCGCCCGTGACGGCGTTGCCGACGCAGGCCACCACCACCACGTCCCTGGCGAACGCGTAATCGATCGCCTCGGCCAGCGCCTCGCTGGACGCCGCGCCGCCGAGCGACAGGTTGATCACCTTCGCGTCGTGGTCGACAGCCCACCGGACCGCCTCGGCGACCACCCGCGCGTCGTCGTACCTGTTCTCCGCGTCGAGCACCCGCACCGGCAGGATCTTCGCCCGCGGCGCCAGCCCGGCCACGCCGTGCTGGCCGTCGCCCTGCCCGGCGATCAGCGCGGCCACCGTGGTGCCGTGCCCGACCTGGTCGTTGCTGCCGTTGCCGGTCCGGTCCACCAGGTCCAGCCCGGACAGCACCCGGCCGTCGAGATCCGGATGGTCGCCCGCGACGCCCGAGTCGATGACCGCGACGACGACGCCGTCGCCGGTCGCGAGATCCCAGGCCCGCGAGGCGCGCAGCGCGGCGAGCTGCCACTGCCGGTCGCGCTCGGCGTTGCGGGAGGTCCGCTCCTGCCCGGCCTCGGCGCGCAGGCCCACCGGAGCGGGCGCGGGCGCCTGCGGCGGCGTGGTCGCGGCCAGGCTGCCCACGACGGCCAGCGCGAGCGCGGCGGTCACGCGAGGCAGCGCCGTCGCGTTCGCTCGCGGGACGGCGCTGCGGTGACGGAAGGACCGGAACCCAGGCACAGTTCCGCCATTCTCACACGGTCATCGGCGAGGACAAAGAAACCCGGCTATGCGGCCCAGCCCTGGATCATCCCGTAGACGCCGAGCACCCAGGCCGCGACCGGCACCACCGAGATGACGACGAGCAGGTCGAACAGGTCGGCCGCGCGGCCGACGTACGGGGAGGGGGCCTTGCGGGACCAGGTCTGCCCGGCCAGCACGATGATCATCGCGAGCACGACGACGCCGACCGCGAAGAAGGCCCGGGTGTTGCCGTCGGTGAGGAAGATCGCAGCGCCCAGCAGCAGCAGCCAGCCGAACAGGCCCGCGGTGACCAGCGGCACCCGCTGACGCACGGTGACGAACAGCCGCGACCGCAGCAGCAGGGCGGTGGCGCACACCGCGACCAGCACCCGCCCGGCCGTGCCACCGGCCGCGACCAGGACCAGGCCGGCCGCGGTGGTGAGCACGGCGTACCCGATCAGCATGCCGGTGAGAAGCTCCTCGGAGCGGGCCACGGCGGCGAAGACGCGGGAGCGGTCGGGCAGGTCCGAGGCGCCCCGGTTGGCCGGCACGGCCGCGAAGGCGTTCTCGCCGGCCGGGCCGCGCGGCGGGGTGACCGACGGCACCGGCACCTTGCCGAACCGGATGGCCAGCACCGGCACCAGGCCGATGCCGCAGACCAGGGCGGAGACCAGGATCGCCGCCGCGCCGGCCGCGCCGAGCCCGCCGAGCAGCGCCGTCGCCGCGCCGAGCAGGCCCGCCAGCCCGCCGGCGGTGAACACCCGCAGCCCGTGCCCGACCCCGGCCGCGCCGAGCATCGCGAACAGCAGCACCGCCACGCAGCCGACCAGCAGCTGGGGCTCGCCCAGCCACGGCGCCAGCGGCGCGGGGCTGCCGTCGCCGGACCCGCCGAGCACCAGCGCGCCGCCCGCGAACGCGTACGGCAGGGCGAAGCCCGCCAGGGCGCTGCCGGTGACGCCGTCGCCGTACGCCCGGGACGCGAGCACGCCGCCGACCAGCAGCAGGACCGCGACGGTGAGGCCGAGGTAACCGCCCGGCGTCCACTCCGGACCGCCGTGCACCAGCGCCAGCACACCGGCGCCCAGCAGCACGCCCGCACCGACCAGGGTGGACATGCGGGTCGCGGCGGGCGTCCACAGGGTGCCGCGGCGGCGGGCGCCCTCGGCGATGGCCTCGACGACGTCGTCGTACTCCAGCTCGGGCCAGTGCTCCTGGGCGGGCACCAGGTGCAGGATCTCGCCGTCGCGCACCGACTGCTGCTGCAGCGACATGCCTTCGGCCAGCGGGCTGCCGTCGGTGCGGCGCAGCACCCAGCCGCCGTGCTGCTCACCGTCGTCGGCGAGGCCGACCCCGGCGTGGCGCAGCAGGTCGGGCAGCAGATCCACCAGCGTGACCTGCTCGGGCAGCGCCACGTCGACGCGGCGCTGCGGCGTCTGCAGCGAGATGCGGGCGAGTCCGGTGGGGGAAGAGGTCGTGGCAGAGGGGTAGCTCACCCGGTACGTCTACCACGTTCGCCCGCGGCACGTCACCCCGCATCGATCCGGGATGGCGGAATCGACGGTGCCCGGCGGCCGGGCGCGGGGTTTCCGGCTATGGCCTAGCATGACGTGCGGTCGATGGTCGTGGGGAGGCATCGCTATGGGTACGGTGATCGTCAAGCGGACGCCCCGGCGTCCCGCGCCCGAGATCCCGTCGGGTGAGCTCGTCATCGACGCGCCGCCGGAGATTCCGCAGGCGGCAGGGGGTCGCTGGCAGCAGGCCATCATGATCCTGCCGATGCTGGGCAGCGGCCTGGGCATGGCGATGATGGTCGGCCGGGGCAACGGCGACAAGATGTCCTATCTGGCCGGTGGCATGATGGGCGTGTCCAGCCTCGGCATGATCGCGGCCAGCCTGATGAACGGCGCCGGCCAGCCGAAGAAGGCCGAGATGATGGCGGCCCGCCGGGAGTACCTGCGCCACCTCGCCGGCCTGCGGCGCCGTGCCCGCCAGGCGGTGCAGATGCAGCGCACGGGCCTGTTCTACCGCCACCCCGACCCGCAGCGGCTGTGGTCGACGGCGGACAGCCACCGGCTGTGGGAGCGCCGCCCGCACGACCCCGACTTCGGCATCGTCCGGGTCGGCATCGGCCCCCAGTCGCTGGCCACCCCGCTGGTGCCGCCGGAGACCCGCCCGCTGGAGGAGCTGGAGCCGATGACGGCCGGGGCGCTGCGGCGCTTCCTGGACGCGTACTCGGTGGTCCCCGACCTGCCGGTGGCGCTGTCCATGCGTGGCTTCGGCCGGGTGTTCCTGCGCGGCGACGCCACCCCGCGCACCGAGGGCACCTACACCAGCTACGCGGGCGCCCCGTCCGCGGGCGAGCGCGACCACCGCGACGGCTCCGACGCCCACGGCCTGGCCCGCGCCATGCTGGCGCAGCTCGCCGTCTTCCACGCGCCCGACGACCTGATCATCGCGGTATGCGGCTCGTCGTACCGCCGCGACGCCTGGGACTGGGCCAAGTGGCTGCCGCACCACCAGCACCCGAGCCGGGTGGACGCGCTCGGCCCGGTGCGCCTCTACGCCACCTCCGCGCCCGAGCTGGAGGAGCTGCTGGCCGAGGTGCTGACCGGGCGGCCCCGCTTCGGCGGCAGCGAGGTCGGCCCGCACGTCGTCGTCGTGCTCGACGGCGCCGACATGGCGGGCGCGAACCTGCTGGCCGTGCCCGAGGGCCTGTCCGGCATGACCATCCTCGACCTGGACACCGCCCCGCCCCGGCTGCTGGAGCGCGGCATGCTGACGCTGGAGGTGCGCGGCCGCGAGCGCGAGCTGCACACCACCACCGCGACCTCGGTCGCCGAGGTGGGCGCGGCCGACCGGCTCAGCGTGGTCGAGGCCGAGGCGCTGGCCCGGCGGCTCGCGCCGCTGCGCCTGTCCGCCACCACGGTCACCAGCTCCACCGCGATGACCACCGAGAAGGGCCTGGCCGACCTGCTGGGCATCCCGGACCCGGAGCGCTTCGACGTGGCGTACGGCTGGTCGCCGCGCACCAACCGCAACATGCTGCGGACGCCGCTGGGCGTGGGCCCGGACGGCTCACCGGTCGAGCTGGACATCAAGGAGTCGGCGCAGGACGGCATGGGCCCGCACGGCCTGCTGGTCGGCGCGACCGGCTCCGGCAAGTCCGAGCTGCTGCGCACGATGGTGCTGGGCCTGGCCGCGACGCACTCGTCGGAGCAGCTCAACTTCGTGCTCGTCGACTTCAAGGGCGGCGCGACGTTCGCCTCGCTGGACCGGCTGCCGCACACCTCCGCGGTCATCACCAACCTGGAGGGCGAGAGCCACCTGGTCAACCGCATGGGCGACGCGATCACCGGCGAGGTGCTGCGCCGCCAGGAGCTGCTGCGGGCGGCGGGCAACTTCGCCAACCTCAAGGACTACGAGAAGGCGCGCGCGGGCGGCGCGGCGATCGCCCCGCTGGCCTCGCTGTTCATCGTCTGCGACGAGTTCTCCGAGCTGCTCACCGCCAACCCGGACTTCATCGAGATCTTCGTGCAGATCGGCCGGGTCGGCCGGTCCATCGGCATGCACCTGCTGCTGGCCAGCCAGCGGCTGGAGGAGGGCCGCCTGCGCGGCCTGGACACGCACCTGTCGTACCGAATCGGCCTGCGCACGTTCTCGGCGATGGAGTCGCGCGCGGTGCTCGGCGTCGGCGACGCGTTCGACCTGCCCAAGGCGCCCGGCCACGGGTACCTGAAGTTCGGTTCGGAGCCGCTGCAGCGGTTCAAGGGCGCGTACGTCTCCGGCTCGTTCAAGCGGGCCGGGGAGACCGCGACCCGCCGCAAGGACGACGGCCGCCAGCTGGTGTACGACTTCGGCAACCACTTCGTGCCGGTGCCCAAGAAGCCGCTGAACGCCGAGCCCGAGGTCAACTGGGACGTCAAGCCGGGCGAGAGCCTGATGGACGTCATGATCGAGCGGATGGTCGGCCAGGGCCCGCCCGCGCACCAGGTGTGGCTGCCGCCACTGGACATCTCCGACCCGCTCGACCTCGCGTTCGGGCAGCTCGGCCTGGTCGAGGGCCGCGGGCTCACGGTGGCCAACCCGGAGCTGCGCGGCGCGCTGCGGGTGCCGGTCGCCATCATCGACAAGCCCGCCCAGCAGCTGCGCGACCTGCAGTGGCTGCGGCTGGCCGACGGCGCGGCCGGGCACGTCGCGCTCGCCGGCGGCGGCCAGAGCGGCAAGTCCACCATGCTGCGCACCATCATCACCGGCCTGGCGCTCACCCATACCCCGCAGGAGGTGCAGGTCTACTGCCTGGACTTCGGCGGCGGCTCGCTGGGCGCGCTGCGCGACCTGCCGCACGTCGGCGGCGTCGCGGGCCGGCAGGACGCGCTGATGGTCCGGCGCACCGTCAGCGAGGTGGCGCAGCTGCTCAACGCCCGCGAGGCCCGGTTCGCCGAGCACGGCATCGAGTCGATGGCGGCGTACCGCAGGCTCCGCGCGGCAGGGCGGTTCACCGACGACCCGTACGGCGACGTGTTCCTGGTCGTGGACGGCTGGACCACGCTGCGCGAGAACTACGACGACCTGGAGCCGGTGCTCACCGACTTCGCCACCCGCGGCCTCGCGTACGGCGTGCACCTGATCGCGTCCACGCTGCGCTGGCGTGACTTCCGGCCTGCCATCGCCGACCAGTTCGGCAGCAAGCTGGAGCTGAAGCTGGGCGACGCCAGCGACAGCATCTGCCGGGTACGCAAGATCGCACCGCAGGTGCCGAGCCGCCCTGGCTTCGGCGTCACCGCCGACGGCCTGTTCACGCTGGCCCTGCGCCCGGACGTGGACGCGGTCGGCGACCGGGACGCGCTGGTCCAGCACGTCGCCAAGCAGTGGACCGGCCAGCCCGCGCCGCGGGTGCGCATGCTGCCGAGCGTGTACGCGTACGAGCGGATGAGCCTGGAGACCGGCGAGCAGTGGACGCTGCCGATCGGCATCGGCGACGACCTCACCCCGGCGACCGTCGACTTCTTCTCCGACGTGCACCTCACCGCGTTCGGCGAGGCCGAGAGCGGCAAGTCGACGCTGCTGCGGCAGATCGTCACCACCATCGCCCGCCGGTACACGCCGGACGAGGCGAAGATGATCATCGTCGACCCGCGGCGCAGCCTGCTCGGCGCGGTGACCACCGAGCACCAGCTCGCGTACATCAGCAACCCGTCCCAGCTGCGGGACTACGCCACGGCGATCCGGCAGAAGATGGAGGAGCGGCGGCCACCGGACAACATCCGGCCGCAGGACATCCCGCTGCGGCCCTGGCTCGCCGGCCGGGGCGAGTTCTTCCTCGTCATCGACGACTACGACATCGTGGTGGGATCCTCGGTCGGCCACCCGCTCGACCCGCTGACCGACTTCTTCTTCCAGGCCCGCGACGTCGGCCTGCACCTGATCACGTCCGCGAACGCGAACTGGGGCGGCTACCGGGCCGCCGGTGACGTCGCGCTGTCGAAGCTGTCCTCGGCGGGCGCGCCGTTCCTGATGATGTCGGCCGAGTCCAGCGCGTCCGCGCCGTTCGGCGCCCGCATCAAGTACGACCGCATGCCCCCCGGCCGCGCGCGCCTGGTCACCCGCCGCGGTGTCCGCCTGGTCCAGCTCGCGGCCCGTTCGGTGGAGTCGCCGCGAAAGGCGAGCGCCCGGCCCGCATAATATTCTTCGAACGTCAGGTGGGTGAATCCGTAGCGTCCCGGAGCCCG
>NZ_JBFAOU010000101.1:0-28089 GCF_040675365.1 Catellatospora sp. NPDC049609
GCATCATCGTGCTGGGCTTCGCCCTCATCTACCTGCTGCAGTTCCTTGGCAAGATCAGCATCGTCATCGTGCCGCTGCTGATCGCGATGCTGCTGCGCGGGCCTGCGCGCAGGCCAGCTGGGAGGCGACCGAGCCGGTGTGCTCCCCGGCGAGCGCGACGCCGCAGTCGGCGAACGCGGCGGCCTCCTGCGGCCGGTCGGCCCAGTACGCGAGCTGGCTCTGCAGGGCGCGGGTCCACGCGCGCAGCGCGGTGTGGCCGATGTTGTCGGCGCAGACGAACGCCATCCGGGCCAGGGTCATCGCCTGGTGGCTGCGGCCGAGGTCGTGGTGGGCCTTGGCGAGCTGCCCGGACACCAGCGCGGCCAGCAGGTACAGCTGCTCGGCCTGCTCGGGCCGGGGTTCGTGTTCGAGCCTGCTGAAGACCCGTTCCTGGACCTCCAGCAGCGGCCCGAACAGCTCGGTGACCGGGTCGCACAGGCAGCGCCGGGCCAGCTGTTCGACGTCGTCGCGCAGCCGCTCGACGGTGAGCCGCTCGGGTGCGGTGGTGGTGGGTGTCATGATCGGACGCCTCTCAGTGCACGCCGGACATCAGCTGCCCGATCTTGCGGGCGCCGATCCAGAAGCAGATGCCGACGAGGATCGCCAGCAGGCCGAGGCCGCCGTAGTAGGCGGCGGCGGGGAGTTTGGCGCTCAGCGGGGTGACCCAGGTGTTGAGCGCGTTGCCCGCGGCGGTGGCCAGGAACCACAGGCCCATGACCTGGCTGGCGTAGCGCAGCGGGGCGAGCTTGGTGGTGACCGACAGGCCGACCGGGGACAGCAGCAGTTCCGAGCAGGTCTGGATGAAGTACACCAGCACGATCCACAACGGTGAGATCAGCCCGCGCCCGGCCAGCGCCCCGGCGACGCCCATGACCAGGAACGACACGCCGATGCCGACCAGGGCCATGGAGAACTTGACGGGGGTGGTGGGCTGGCGGCGGTCGAGCCTGGTCCACAGCCAGGCGAACACCGGCGCGAGCAGCAGGATCAGCACCGGGTTGATCGACTGGAACCAGGCGGTGGGGATCTCGAAGCTGCCGACCTGCCGGTCGACGTCGTTCTCGGTGAACAGGTTGACCAGGCTGCCCGCCTGGTCGTAGATCATCCAGAACAGCGCCGCCCCGATGAAGATCCACACGTAGGCGCTGATGCGGGAGCGTTCCTGGTGGTTGAGCGAGCGGTCGCGGAACATGACGACGAAGTACAGCGCGGGCACGATCAGCGCCATCAGGGTCAGCGCGGTGATGACGTGCTGGGCCCGGAACGTGCCGGCGGCGATGTCGGCCAGCAGCAGCACGACCACGATCGCGAGGACGATCCCGCCCACCCGCAGGATCTTGTTGCGCTCGTGGGCGGCCAGGGGCTTGTGCGCCTTGAGCCCGACGCCTTCCAGGCGGCGCCCGCCGAGCACGTACTGGATGACGGCGACGGTCATGCCGACCGCGGCGATGCCGAACGCGACGTGCCAGTCGTTCTTGGCGGCGAAGTAGCCGGTCAGCAGCGGGGCGATGAACGCGCCGAGGTTGATGCCGAGGTAGAACAGGGTGAACCCGGCGTCGCGGCGCGACTCGTGCATCTCGGGGTGCTTGTCGTAGAGCTCGCCGACCATGGCGGAGATGTTGGGCTTGAGCAGGCCGGTGCCGAGCACGATCAGCACCAGGCCGACGTAGAACATGGCCTTGGCGGAGAACGCCAGCGAGTAGTGGCCCAGCGCGATGATGATGCCGCCCCACAGCACGCTGCGGCGGGTGCCGATGAGCCGGTCGGCGATCCAGCCGCCGGGCAGGGCCATGAAGTACACCATCGAGTTGTAGATCGAGTAGAGGGCGGCGGCGGCGACGTCGGTCATGCCGAAGCCGCCGTCGGTCAGCTCGGCGGCCAGGAACAGGGTGAGGATGGCCCGCATGCCGTAGAAGCTGAACCGCTCCCACATCTCGGTGAGGAACAGGACCACCAGTCCGCCGGGGTGGCCCATCCAGGTTTTGACCGGTCTGCCCTCGGGCACCGTGGTGGTGGTCATCCCGTACCCCCGGATGTGATGTTCTCCGCAAACAAGGTCCAATCGGACGATATCGCCCCTCGTGGGTGCGGGTGAGGCGCTCTCACGAATCCGCGGGTACGGCCGCCGCGCTGCGGCGCGGGTCACGCCGGGGAATCGTCGGGCCGCGCCCGTCGTTGCACCACCGGGTAAGCCATACGACGTGAGGAGCTGACATGGGCGAGCGGATGTTGCGGGGAAGCCGTCTGGGGGCCGTCAGCTACGAGTCCGAGCGCAACACCGAGCTCGCGCCGCGGCAGATGCGCGAGTTCCTGTGTGCCAACGGCCACCGGTTCGAGGTGCCGTTCGCCGTCGACGCCGAGGCGCCGGCGACGTGGGAGTGCCGGCTCGACGGCAGCGTCGCGCGGCTGGTCGACGGCACGGAGCCGGAGCAGAAGAAGGTCAAGCCGCCGCGTACGCACTGGGACATGCTGCTGGAGCGGCGTTCGATCGAGGAGCTCGAGGAGATCCTCAACGAGCGCCTGACCGACGTGCGCACCCGGCGCGGCCGCTGACTCTGACATACCGAAAGCCCCGCCCGGGATCGGGCGGGGCTTTCGGTATGTCAGTCGACGATCTCGCCTTCGATGACCTCGGGCGGTGCCGGGCGCTGCCCGGCGGCGGGCGGGGCGGGCGTGCCCGGCGGGGGCGGTGTGCCGTGCGGGGTGGTGACCCGCACCCGCTTGGGTCCGAACACGTTGTTGGCCGCCGACGCCGGGATCCGCTTCTCGGTCGCGGCGCGCACCCGCCCGCGGGCCAGCCGCCGCACCGGCGGGATCAGCAGCAGCAGCCCCACCGCGGCGGTGAGCAGGCCCGGGATGAGCAGCAGCAGCGCCGCGGCCAGCCCGACGACGCCGTCGACGGCCTGCTCGCCGCGGGCCTGCCCGGCCAGGCGGGCCTCGCGCAGCCGCCGCCACGCCGACAGGCCCTCCCGGCGCAGCAGCACCGCGCCGAGCAGCATCAGCGCCACCGCGATCAGCAGCGTCGCGGGCAGCCCGATCAGGTGGGCCACCCCGACGAACACCCCGAACTCGACGAGCCCGAGCAGCAGCACGGCCACCGGTATCCAGCGCAGCCTGCGCACCCCATCACCTCCAGCCGGGCCGGCCGGAGGGTGCACCTCACGGCCAGCGGTCGCTCGGCTTGAACATACGCCGGATCGAGTCACGCCGGGACTGCGCACCCCACACCGTGACCTTCCACAGCGCCTCCTTGATGATGGACCCGCTCATCTTCGACACGCCGTGCTCGCGCTCGGCGAAGGTGATCGGGACCTCCACGATGCGGAAGCCGTGCCGGTGGGTGCGGTGGGTCAGCTCGACCTGGAAGCTGTAGCCGCGCGAGGTGACCGTGTCGACGTCGATCTTGCGCAGGACGGGCAGCCGGTAGGCGCGGTAGCCGCCGGTGGCGTCCTTGACGCCCATGCCCATCACGACGCGGGTGTAGAAGTTCGCCCCGCGCGACAGGATGAGCCGGCGCACCGGCCAGTTGACGACCTTGCCGCCGCGCACCCAGCGCGAGCCGATGACCGCGTCGGCGCCGCGCAGCGCGTCGAGCAGCCGGGGCAGCTCCTCGGGGGCGTGCGAGCCGTCGGCGTCCATCTCGACGACGGCGTCGTAGCCGTGCTCGTGGGCCCAGTTGAAGCCCGCGATGTACGCCGCGCCCAGGCCCTGCTTGCCCTCGCGGTGCAGGACCTTGATCCGGGGGTCGGCGGCGGCCATCTCGTCGGCGATGGCGCCGGTGCCGTCGGGGCTGTTGTCGTCGGCGATCAGGATGTCGACCTGCGGGGTGCTCTTGCGCACCCGGGGCACGATCAGGCGGACGTTCTCCGACTCGTTGTACGTCGGGATGATCACCAGGACCCGGCCCACGCCCGGGTATCCGCTGTCCGCCTCGTTGCCGCTCACGGGGGCCTCCACTTATGCCGCTCCTGCCTGTTCAGTGTCTCGCACCTGGGTGCCCGCCCGCCTGCGCGCCACGCCCGCGGCGGCCAGCAACCCGACCGCCGCGAGGGTGAGCACGGCTTCGGGCCACGGTCCCAGCGTCGTGGCAAGGGTAGCCTCGTCGCTCAGGTGCAGCTGCCGCACCAGCACCGCGCCGGTGTTGAAACCAGTTGCATCATGCACAGTTCCGTCAGCAGTTACAAATCCGGACACACCGACCGTCGAGGCCATGAGGCTGTCGCGGCCGTGCTCGACGGCGCGCAGCCGCACCATCGCCATCTGCTGCAACGCCTCGGACTCGTCGAAGGTCGCGTTATTGGTCTGCACGGCCAGCAGCTGCGCCCCGGAGCGCACCGTGTCGCGCACCACGTCGTCGTAGGCGACCTCGAAGCAGATCACGTCGCCGACCTTCGCCGGGCCGAGGGTGAGCACGCCGGGGGCGGTGCCGGCGACGAAGTCGGTGCGCAGCAGTTTGGCCTGGTTGGTGATGGCCTGCGCGATCGGTTCGACGATGGGCCGCAGCGGCAGGTACTCGGCGAACGGCACCGGGTGCTGCTTGAGGTACATCTGCTGGGGCTGGGTGCCGGGGGCCAGGTCGGCGGGCCAGACGATGCCGGCGTTGCGGGACTGGCCCGGCTCGGGCCCGGACAGGACCGCGCCGACGAGGATCGGGGCGCCGATCGCCCGCGCGGCGTCGTTGATAGCCGCGGCGGCGCCGGCGTTGCGCAGCGGGTCGATGTCGGAGGCGTTCTCGGGCCACACGACCAGGTCGGGGCGGGGCGCCTGCCCGGCGGCGACGCGGCGGGCCAGGTCGACGGTGGCGGCGACGTGGTTGTTGAGCACGGCCTGGCGCTGGGCGTTGAAGTCCAGGCCCAGGCGGGGCACGTTGCCCTGCACGACGGCGACGGTGACGGCCTGCCCGGCCGGTGCCGCGGTGGGCAGGGCGAGCCCGGCGACGGTGACGGCGAGGGCCCCGCCGAGCGCGGCCGCGGCACGCCGCCAGGCCCCCCGGTCGGCGAGCAGCAGTTCTGCCGCGTACGCCAGCAGCCCGCCGGCCGCCGCGACGGCGAGGGTCACCAGCGGGGCGCCGCCGAGCGCGGCCAGGTGCAGGGTGGGGGCGTCGGCCTGGCTGAACGCGAGCCTGCCCCACGGGAACCCGCCGAACGGGGCCCGGTCGCGCAGCGCCTCCTGCGCGACCCACAGCAGCGCGATCGCGGCGGGCCACCGCCAGGCCCGGCGGGCGGCGGCCGGCGCGACCCAGGCCAGGGCGAGGCCGAGCAGGCCCAGGTAGGTGGCCTGGAACAGGGTGAGCAGCAGCCACGGGGTGTTGCCGACGTGCAGGTTCGTCCAGGCCAGCAGCGGGCCGAAGAACACGGTGCCGGCCAGCAGGCCCAGCCCGAACCCGGCGCGCAGCCGCCGCCCGCGCACGGCCACCGCGAGCAGCGCCACACCGACCGGCGCGGCCCACCACAGCCCGTACAGCGGGAACGCGGCCAGCAGGGCGAGCCCGGCGAGCAGTGCCAGGGCCAGTGCGACGGGCAGCCGCAGCGGGGCGCGCCCGGCCGGGGCCGGGTCGGCCGGGCCGGCGGCGTCGTCCGGCGGCGCCATGGTCTGCACAGTCACCACTCCACCAATCTCTCGCAGCGCGGGCCCGCGCGGGCCGGCCCGTGCCAAGATCTTGGCGAGGGCGGTGCAAGGTTACAAGAATCGGGGCGCGGCCGTCGGCCGCGCCCCGCACTCCCAGATCCACGGCGGCAGCGGGCGACCTTCGGGCCGATCGGCGCCGGTTTCGAGGCCCGCCGCCGGTCGTTTTCTACTGATCGCCACTGCCGCCTGCCGCACCCGGCCCGCCTGGTCGGCGAGCGGCACGGTGGACGACCCCACGACGGTACCGGCGTGTGCGGGCACGGTCAATTTCACCGACCGGCCACGCAGCGTGACGATCACCGCATGCGTGGGTGTCAGCGCAGCTCAGCGGCGAGCAGCGCGGCCGCGGCTGCGGGATGCGATGCGGCGAGCAGACCCGCCGCGGCCAGAATGTAGGACGAGTCGACGACCACGCGCGTCTCACGCGGCAGCGGCCACCCGCCGGCGGTGTCGCCCAGTCCCGCGCCGAGCACGGCGTGGGCGACCGGTGGCGGGCTGTGCCGCAGCACCCCGCCGGAGCCGATCGCGGTGCGCACGTCGCGCAGGTCCCGGCCGCCGCGGCGCGGCCCGCCCGCCACGGCGGCCTCACCGCGGGCGTGGCGGCGCAGCGCGACCGTCACGGCGAGCTCGGCCAGCCGCCGGTCGACGGCCCGTTCGGTGCCGTCGTCGGCGACGAACCCCGGATGTTCGGCCCGTGCCGCCGCGGCGGCGTCCAGCGCGGCGGCCTCGTCGGGGTCGAGCAGCTTCTCCAGCAGCGCCGCCGCGACGACGCCGGGCGCGGACCAGCGCATGCCGAGGTCGCCTTCGACGGTGCGGGCCGCCCACAGCGTCCCGGCGACCTCGTCGCGGACCCCGGCCAGCTGCTCGGCGTCGGGCACCAGCACCGAGTACACGTCGGTGGTGGCCCCGCCGACGTCGACGACCAGCAGGTCCTGGCCGGTGTGCGCGGCGAGCAGCTCGACGCCGGACAGGACCGCGTCGGGCGTCGCGGCCCGCACGAGCGAGGCGAACCGCGGCCCGCGCGACAGCCGCTTGCCGCCGATGACGTGCTGCAGGAACATCTGCCGGATCGCGGCCCGCGCCGGGCCGGGGTCGAGCACCCCGATCGCGGGCAGCACGTTGCCGACCGCGACCACCGGCACCCGCGCTGCGGCCAGCAGCGCGGCGAGGTGCTCGCGGCAGTCGGCGTTGCCGGCCAGCACCGTCGGCACCCGCCACCGGGCGGCGGCCAGCCGGGCCGCGTTGTGGCCGATGGTGTCGGCGTCGCCGCCGTCGGTGCCGCCGACCAGCAGCACCACGTCGGGCCGGGCGGCGCGCAGCTCGGCCAGCCCGGCCCGGTCGAGCCGGCCGGCGGCGACGTGCACGACACGCGCCCCGGCCGACAGCCCGACCCGGTGTCCGGCCTGCGCGGTGACCAGGCGCTCGTACCCGATGACGGCCAGCCGCAGGCCGCCGCCGGCCGACGAGCACACCAGCAGCCCGTCGGGGGTGTGCCCGGTCGCGGCGACGGCCGCGTCGAGGCCGTGCAGCACGTCGGAGCCGACGGTGGTGCGGTGGCTGCCCGTGGCGACCAGCGTCCCGCCGTCGGTGTCGACCAGCGCCGCCTTCGTGAACGTCGACCCGACGTCGACGCAGCAGAGCAGGCTCACTTCGCGGGGACCACCACGGTGCCGGTCGCGGTCACCGCGACGACCGGTGGGTCGCACACCTCGGCGGCGGACTCGGACACCTCGGCCCGGCCCCGGCACACCACGCGGGCCTCGAAGTCGATGGTCCGCGACCGGGTGCCCATCCGGGCCACGGTCGCGACGACCTCGAGCACGTCCCCGGCCCGCATCGGGGCCTTGAACTGCACGTCGGAGTACGACGCGAACAGGCCCTCGTCGCCGTCGAGCCGGATGCACACCTCCGTCGCGACGTCCCCGAACGCCGCCAGGGCGTACGCGCCGTCGACGAGGTTGCCCGCGTAGTGCGCGTGGCTGTACGGCACATACCTGCGGTGCGTCACCGTGAACCCGACACTCATGCCGCCATCGCCTTCTTCCGCTCGGCCTTCTCCGTGATCAACGCGTGCACCAGGTAGCTGGCAACCTCACGCGGGGTGGTGCCACGGCCGAAGATCCGGTCGACGCCCAGCTCGCCGGCCATCAGCTCGTCGAAGCGGGGCCCGCCGACGATCAGCAGGGGCCGCTTGTCGGCGGGCATCGCCTCCCGGAACGCCGCCGACATCTCCCGCGTGTTGTGCAGGTGCGCGTCGCGCTGCGTGACGACCTGCGACACCAGGACCGCGTCGGCCTTCTCCGCCTTCGCGGCGGCGACCAGCTCGGGCACGGTGACCTGCGCGCCCATGTTGACGACCTTCAGCTCGCGGTAGTACTCCAGGCCCTTCTCGCCGGCGATGCCCTTGACGTTGAGGATCGCGTCGATGCCGACGGTGTGCGCGTCGGTGCCGATGCACGCCCCGACGACGCTGAGCTTGCGGCGCATCCGCTGCTTGACCAGGGTGTTGACCTCCTTGGCCGACAGCAGCGGGAAGTCGCGTTCGACGACCTGGACCTTGTCGAGCTCGACCAGGTGCCGGACGCTGCCGTAGATCACGAAGAAGGTGAACCCGTCGCCCATCTGCTTGGCGTGCACCAGCATCGCCGGTTCCAGGCCCATCTTCGCGGCCAGCTGCAGCGCGGCGCCCTCGGCCTTCTTGTCGTGCGGCAGCGGCAGCGTGAAGCTGACCTGGGTCATGCCGTCGCCGGTGGTGTCGCCGTACGGGCGCACGACCGTCTTCACTGGTCCTCCTCGTGCTTGGCGGGGGTCTCGAGGATGTCGGTGGCCGGGTTGTAGTAGCCGTCCTCATGCCGGGCGACGCCGTCGAGGCCCTTGCCCCGGTCCGCGGGCCGCTTCATGATCCCGAACGTGCCGTCGGCGATCGCGTTGAGCAGCCCAGTGTCGGCCATGAAGCCGTTGCTCGCGCCTGCGGGGCTCCGCTCCGCTTCGCTCCTCGTGCTCGCGGTGATCCGCTCCAGCAGCCCGATCGCCTCGTCCAGTACCTGGTGCGCCCGGCGCTGGATGAACCCGTCCGGCGCGGGCACGAAGTCCTCGTGCAGGTTGCCTGCCGCACCCAGCACGTAGCGGACGTTCTGCAGGGCGATGTCGCGGTCGGACAGCCACGGCGTCACCACCGCCTCGGTCATCATCCCGACCAGCAGGATGCCCTGCCCCGTCAGCGCCCCGACCAGGTTGAAGAACCCGTCGAGCAGGTTGCCGCGGAACACGTCACCGGTCATGTGCTTGGTCGGCGGCATCCACTTCAGCGGCGCGTCCGGGAACAGCTCCCGCGCCAGCAGCGCGTGCGCCAGCTCCAGCCGGAACGACTCCGGCAGCTCCGGGTTGATCTCGAACGCGTGCCCGAGGCCCAGCTGCCAGTCCGCCAGCCCGGCCTCGTGCGCGAAGTACTCGTTGAGCAGCTGCGACACTGTCACCGTGTGCGCGGCCTCGACCGCGTCGGCGGTGGTCAGGTAGTTGTCCTCACCGGTGTTGATGATGATCCCCGCGCGGGCGTGGACCTGCCGGGAGAAGCGCTGGTCGACGAACGTGCGGATCGGGTTGATGTCGCGGAACAGGATCCCGTACATCGAGTCGTTGAGCATCATGTCCAGCCGCTGCAACCCGGCCAGCGTCGCGATCTCCGGCATGCACAGCCCCGACGCGTAGTTCGTCAGCCGCACATACCGGCCCAGCTCGCGGCTGGACTCGTCCAGCGCCGCCCGCATCAGCCGGAAGTTCTCCTGAGTGGCGTACGTGCCCGCGAAACCCTCCCGGGTCGCGCCCTCGGGCACGTAGTCCAGCAGCGACTGCCCCGTCGACCGGATCACCGCGATCACGTCGGCGCCCGCGCGTGCGGCGGCCTGCGCCTGCGGGATGTCCTCGAAGATGTCACCGGTCGCGACGATCAGGTAGATCCACGGCCGCTGCTTCGGATCGCCGTGCCGTTTGATCATCCGGTCGCGTTCGGCGCGGTTGCGGTCGATCTGCCGGATCCCCGCGCCGACCATCTTCTTCGACGCCCGCCGGGCCGCGGTCGCGGCCTTGCCCGTGGGCAGCTCGAACCGCACCGACCCCGACGCGGCCTTCTGCGCCAGCAGCGTCAGATCCGCGGCCGAGAAGTCCAGGCCGTGCTGGGCCAGGCTGTGGAACACCGGCAGGGCCACCCCGTGCCCCAGCCCCACATCGGCGCGTACGGCGTCGACCAGCCGGTTCACCCACGGGATCCCGTCGGGGTCGGCGCCGATCATCCCGGACAGGCGCAGGACGGCCCGTTCCACCGACACGGTGGTGTGGGAACGGGCCAGGTCCACCACCGGACGCCCGGCCCGTGCGGCCAGCGCCCTGGCCCGGTGCACCAGCGCCGGGTCGAGACCGAGTTTACTGCTGCTCATAGATGCAATCTCCACGCAGGACGGTACGAACACAGACCGGCAGCTCGTCATGCTGCTCGAGAGAAGGAAGCGTGCCCGACAGGCCCGCCGGGGTGCGCCACACCGCGAACGTCGCCGGCGCGCCCGGCACCAGCACACCCTCGTCGTCGCGGTGCACCGCCCGCCAGCCGCCCCGGGTGTGCGCCGCGAACGCCGACTTCGCGCTCATCCGCTGCAGCGGGTTGAAATGCCACATCGCCGCCCGCACCCCGCCCCACGGGTCCAGCGGCGTCACCGGGCTGTCCGACCCGAACGCCAGCGCCACCCCGGTGCTGTGCATCTGCCCCATCGGGTTCGACGCCAGGCTCCGCGCCACCCCCAGGCGCTGGGCGTACATCTGGCCCTCGCCGCCCCACAGCCGGTCGAACGCCGGCTGCATGCTCGCCACGATGCCGTACTCCACGAACCCGGCGACCAGCCGCTTGTCCATGATCTCGGCATGCTCGACCCGGTGCCGGGCGTCCCGCAGCGCGTCCACCCCGACGACCCGCTCCGCCTGCGCGAACCCGTCCACGACCGTCGAGATCGCCGCGTCGCCGATGGCGTGGAACCCGCCCTGCATCCGGTGCCGGTGGCAGTCCAGCAGATGCTCGCGCACCTGCTCGGCCGTCACATACCCGTGCCCGCAGCCCCGCTCGCCGTCCAGGTACGCCTCACCCACGTACGCGGTCCGCGAACCCAGCGCCCCGTCGGCGTACAGGTCCCCGCCCGCACCGACCGCGCCCAGCTCCCGGGCCTTGGCCGCGCCCATCAGCTCGCCCCAGAACCCGTAGACCTCGGGCAGGCCCTGCCCGGACAGGCGCAGCAGCTCGGTGAAGTCCTCCTCGCTGGAGGTCCCCGGCCCGCCGCACTCGTGCACCGCGGCGATGCCCAGGCTCGCCGCGTGGCGCAGCATCCGCATCTGCGCGTCGCGCCGCTGCACGATCGTGATCTGCCCGAACGCGGCCTCCCGCACCACGTGATGCGCGTCGCGGCGCACCCACCCGGACTCGTCGAAGCCCGGGCTGCCCTGCGCCAGGGCCAGCAGGTCGGAGGAGACCAGCGCCGAGTGGATCGACGCCTGCGACAGGTACACGCTGCGCCCGCCGGCCGCCCGGTCCAGCTCGGCCGCCGACGGCGGCGTCTGCGCCGTGCCCCAGGTGCTCTCGTCGAAGCCGTGCCCGAGCACGACCGCCTCCGGGCCCAGCCCCGACGCGAACTCGGCGACGGCCTTGAGCAGCTCCGTCGCGCCGCGTACCCCGGACAGGTCCAGCCCCGCCAGGGCCAGGCCCGTGTCGGTGGCGTGCACGTGCGCGTCGACGAACGCCGGGGTCACCAGCGCACCGCCCAGGTCGACGCGCACGTCGGCGGTCGGGGCGTCGGCCACCGGGCCGAGCCACACGATGTGCTGCCCGCGGGTCAGCAGCGCGGTCGCGCCCGGGTCGGCGGGGCTGCGCACGACGGCGTTGTGCCAGAGCGTCGTGCGCTCGGCAGGCATGGCGGAGATCTGCATGAGGATCAGTCTGCCGTGCCGGACGCGGCGCGCGCGGCCTCGTGCGCCAGCCGGGACTCGAACATCGCCCGCACCGCCGGCACCCGCCGCAGCAGATCCAGCGCATAGTCGGCGTGACCCGGCACGTACCCGTTGCCGACCAGCATCGTCACGTCCGCGGCCAGGCCCTCGGCGCCCAGCGCCGCCGCCGCGAAACTCGTCGCCATCGAGAAGAACACCACCGTGCCGCCGTCGGCGGTCGACAGGATCGCCCCGTGCTCGCAGCCGGGCACGTCCACGCACACCACGGTCACGTCCGCGGCCCGCCCGCCCAGCGCCGCGCGCACCGCGTCGGCCAGCGCCACCGGGTCGCGGGCGTCGGCCAGCGCGACCACGTCGGCCAGGCCCGCCTGCTCAAGGACGGCGCGCTCCCGCTCCACCGGCACCACGCCGACCGTGCGGGCCGCCCCCGCGGCACGGGCCGCGGCCAACGACAGCGAGCCGCTCTTGCCCGCACCGCCGATCACCGCCACCGTCGGGGCGTCGTAGCCCGCCACGACCCGCGCCGTCAGCGCCGGCGCCCCGCACACGTCCATCACCGCCAGCGCCAGCTCCGGGTCCAGGTCGGCGGGCAGCACCGCGGCGATGGAACGCGCGAACAGGATCGCGTGGCCCTCACACGGGACCTGCTCGCTGCCGCCGTCCCAGCGCTTGAGGCCGTCGGTGATCCGCAGCGGGGTGAGGGTCAGCGACACGAGGGTCGCGACCCGGTCGCCGACCTGCAGGCCCAGCGGGGAGTCCGGGCCGACCGCCTCGACCGTGCCGATGAGCATGCCGCCGGAGCCGGTCACCGGGTTCTGCATCTTGCCGCGGGTGCCGACGATGTCGAGGACCTCGGCCCGCACCGCCGCGCCGTCGCCGGCGTGCTTGGTCGACAGCTGCCGGAAGCTCGCCGCGTCGAGGTTGAGCCGCTCGACGGCGATCCGCACCTCGTCCGGCCCGATCTCGGGTGAATTGTCCAAGCGAAGTGCTGCCTGGGGCAGTACGCCGCCCGGCTCCAGCACGCGGTGCAGGCCGATCGGTGACGTCATTGTCCGGTTCTCCCTAAAAAAGTGCAGTCTTCTCGCGGCAGCGTAGCCAAATCTGCGGTTAGATTTGAAGTGCGCGGGAAATTCTACGGCAGACTAGTTGGTACGCCGGAGAACTTCCAGTATGGTCAACGACGACCGGGAGAAGAGAGGCCACCGATGAACGCTGGGCAACCCTACGAGTACCGCCGCGTCGAGCTGATCGAGCCGGACTGGACCAGGTTCCCCGGCTGGCGCGACGTCACCCCCGCACAGTGGGAGTCCGCGCAGTGGCAGCGCGTCAACTGCATCAAGAACATCAAGCAGCTGCGCGCCCTGCTCGGCGACACCGTCGACGAGCGCTTCTACGACGACCTCGAGGCCGACCAGAAAGCCCTGGCCACGATGTCCATGCTCGTCCCCCCGCAGATGATCAACACCATGGCGCGTGAGGAACTGACCACCGAGGCGTTCTACGCCGACCCGGTCCGCCGCTACATGATCCCCGTAGCCTCCGACCGGCTCACCGAATGGGCCAGCCACCCCCACGCCAGCCGCGACAGCCTCCACGAGCACGACATGTGGGTCGCCGAAGGCCTCACCCACCGCTACCCCACCAAGGTGCTCGCCGAACTGCTGTCCACCTGCCCCCAGTACTGCGGCCACTGCACCCGCATGGACCTCGTCGGCAACTCCACCCCCGCCGTCGAGAAGCTCAAACTCTCCCTCAAGCCCGTCGACCGCTACGAAGCACACATCACCTACCTCAAGGCCCACCCCGGCGTCCGCGACGTCGTCGTCTCCGGCGGCGACGTGGCCAACGTCCCGTGGAAGAACCTCGAGTCGTACCTGATGCGCCTGCTCGAGATCGACACCATCCGCGACATCCGCCTGGCCACCAAGGCCCTCATGGGCCTGCCCCAGCACTGGCTGCAGCCCGAGGTCGTCGAAGGCCTCGAACGCGTCGCCCGCACCGCCCGCCGCCGCGGCGTCAACCTGGCCATCCACACCCACGTCAACCACGCCAACTCGATCACCCCGACCGTGGCCAAGGCCGCCAAGACGGCACTCGAAGTCGGCGTCCGCGACGTACGCAACCAGGGCGTCCTCATGCGCGGCGTCAACGCCACCAGCCCCGACCTGCTCGACCTCTGCTTCGCGCTCCAGGGCGAGGCCAACATCCTGCCGTACTACTTCTACATGTGCGACATGATCCCCAACGCCGAGCACTGGCGCGTCTCCGTCGCCCACGCCCAGGCACTCCAGCACGACATCATGGGCTACCTGCCCGGCTACGCCACCCCGCGCATCGTCTGCGACGTGCCCTTCGTCGGCAAGCGCTGGGTCCACATGGTCACCGAATACGACCGCGAGAACGGCATCTCGTACTGGACCAAGAACTACCGCACCTCCATCGAGGCCGACCACGACGCCGACGTGCTCGCCAAGCGCTACGCCTACTACGACCCGATCGACACCCTCCCGGAGTCCGGCCAGAAGTGGTGGCGCAAGCAGCTCGAGGAGCAGCAGGCCGGCCAGGCCTGAACCCCGCACGACCAAGGCCCCGCCGGGACACCGGCGGGGCCTTCGCATAAACCGCTCCCCCACCCCCACAAAGATCACATAGGGTGCCCGGATGCCCCTGCACCACGACGACGACCACACCCTCCTGCACGCCGACGACGGCACCCCGCTCGCCCGGCTCCGGCTCCGCGACGACGACGGCACCCCACTCGCCGACCACGTCCAACCCCTGCCCGGCGCACCCCTGGACCGCATCGCCGCCCAGGCCCGCCACGATCTCGCCGGCCGCCGCCTGCACACCCCCGACGCCGCACTCGCCCAAGCCGTCGTCGACACCGGCCTCCGACTCCGCCGCGCCGCCACCGACATGCGCCACCACCTCGCCGACCTGCCCGCCGCGCCGACCCTGCCCGACGGCTGGACCATCGCCCCGCCCGGCTGGGACGACGACCTCGCCACAGGCCTCGCCGCCGCCTACGGACCGGACCACCCCGACGGCAGCTGGCAGGACAGCGACACCCGCGAGATCCAGGGCATGTTCGACAACGGGCAACCCGTGCCACCGCTCGCGAGCGCCGCCGCCCGCGTCGTCGGCCCCGACGGCCGCAGCGCCGGCCACGTGCTGGTCGCCGGACCCGTCCCGTGGACCGAAGACGAATGCGCCTGGATCCTCAACATCGGCGTCGCCCCGCACGCCCAGGGCCGCGGCCTCGGCTGGGCGCTGCTGGTACACGCGCTGCACGGCACCCGCGCCGCCGGCCTGCCCCGGCTCGGCCTCGAAGTCGCCGACGCCAACCCCGCCCGCCGCATGTACGACCGCGCCGGCTTCCAGGTCCGCACCCGCGCCCTCACCATCGACCTGCCACCGCTCGCCTGAGCGCTCCCCGCGGTCGCAGCCCACCCGCGACCGGGACCGCCCCGGGCCTGGGGCCGGCCCGGTCGCGGCCGCGCCACACGGCCGGCTCCGGTCACACCGAGACCGGAGCCAGACCGGGCGCGGTGCCCGCCACCACCCACAGCGTCAACGCGACCAGGAAGTCCTCCCGCGACTGCGCATCCGCGACCGCGTCCAGCCACCGGTCCACCATCGCCGCGGCGTCGCCGTCCTCCTCCCCCACGATGTGCAGCAGCATGTCGCGCTCGAAGTACGGCACGATGTGCTGCGCCTCGGCCGGCTCGGTGAAACACACCGTCAACGGATGGCACTCCAGCTCGCCGACCCCGGCCCGGCGCAGCCGGTTGCGCAGCGTACGCCCCATCGACGGGTTGCTCATCACGCTGTGGTGCCGCAGCCGCCACATCATCGGCGTCAGCACCTCGGCGGGCAGCCCGTCGAAGACCAGCGACTCCCAGTCGGTGTCCACCAGGCAGACCCGGCCCTGCGGGCGCGTGACGCGCACCAGCTCCGCGATGACCCGCTCCGCCTCGGGCAGGTGCTGCAGCGTGCGCTCGCAGCGCACCGCGTCGAAGACCCCGGCCGGATGGTCGAGCCTGGTCAGATCGCCGACGGTGAAGCACACGTCGCCCGCGTCCGGGTGCGTCTCGTGCCAGCGGGCGTAGCGGTGCGCGGCCAGCGAGAGCATGCTGCGCGAGTTGTCGACCCCCTCGACCCGGCCCCCGGCGCCGACCAGCAGGGCCAGCGAGCAGGTCTCCTCCCCCAGCCCGCAGCCGCCGTCGAGCACCCGGTGACCCGGTTTGACGTGCATGGTCTCCGAGGCGATGGCGCGCACGCGGGTGATCGCCGGGTGCGTGGCGGCCCGGTCCAGGTACGCCACGAGCCGTGCCTGCATCTGCGGCGGGCTCTGATCGACCCGTGCGTAGTGCGGCATGAGCGGGTCGTCGGTCATACCTCAATTCTGTGAGCCGCCGGGCCGGCGCGTACCAGGCCAATCAAGATCAACAAGCCTGCCCGCCCCGGCGCTGGCTTCTGTGTGTCGTGGACCGCGCATCCCGTAACGGATCCTAGGACGCTAGGAATGGAACTCCGGGTCGAAAACGCCCGCCGAGGTCGGGACCACCGCTAACGTGGCCTTGGACACCGCCAGGCAGGGAGGATCGGCGCCATGCGTGAGATCGTGCTGGTCCGTCACGGGCAGACCGAGTGGAGCGCCAACGGCAGGCACACCTCCTACACCGACCTGGCCCTGACCCCCGAAGGCGAGCGCCAGGCAGCCCGCCTCGCCGGGCTGCTGGCCGGTCGCGCCTTCGCCGCCGTGCTGTGCAGTCCCCTGCAGCGCGCCGTACGCACCGCGCAGCTGGCCGGCCTGGACGTCACCGCGCTCGACGACGACCTGCTGGAGTGGAACTACGGGGTCTACGAGGGCCGCACCACGCCGGAGATCCGCGAGCAGCGGGCCGACTGGAGCCTGTGGGACCAGGGCTGCCCGGGCCCCGGCGGGGAGACCGCCGCCATGGTCGGCACCCGCGCCGACCGGGTGCTGGAACGGGCCCGCACCATGCTCGCCTCCGGCGACGTCGCGCTCGTCGGCCACGCGCACCAGCTGCGCGTGCTCACGGCCCGCTGGCTGGGGCTGCCCCCGCACGGCGGCGCGCTGTTCCGGCTGGAGACCGGCACCCTGAGCGTGCTGGGCTTCGAGCGGGAGACCCCCGTCCTGCTCGCCTGGAATCTGTGACGGTGTACGGCGGGGCGGCCCCCGCGGCCCCGCCGTGCCGGGCTCATGGACGAGCTCGAAGTCGGTCTCCAGCGAGACGCCCGCCAGGCGTCCGGCCCGCGACCGCCTGGACTGACCGTTTCCGCCGCGCGCGGGGGCCGGTTGCCTGAGTAGGCTGAACCGGTGCAGTTGATCAAATTCACCCATGCCTGCGTACGCCTCGACGACGGCGAGCGCCGCCTGCTGATCGACCCGGGCGTCTGGACGGAGCCTGCGGCGTTCGAGGGCGTCACCGACATCCTGGTCACCCACGAGCACTACGACCACGTGGACTTCGCGCACCTGGAGACCCTGCTGAAGTCCCGGCAGCTGCGGATCTACGCGCCGGAGGCGGTGCGCTCGGTCGCCGCGGCCGAGGACGCGCCCGCGGTCGCCGCCGCGATCACCCCGGTCGCCACCGGGGACGCGTTCACCGCGGGCGGTTTCGCGGTCACCGCTGTCGGCGGCGCCCACGCCGAGATCTACGACGGCCTGCCCGGCTGCGCGAACCTCGGCTACGTGGTGGAGGGCGTCTACCACCCCGGGGACTCGTTCTTCGTGCCGGAGCAGCCGGTCACCGCGCTGCTCGTCCCGGCGGGCGCGCCGTGGTTCAAGCTGCGCGAAGCGCTGGACTTCACCCGGGCCGTGGCCCCGGCGCGGGCCTTCCCGATCCACGACCGGATGCTGTCGCCCGACGTCGGCTACGACAACTTCGACCGCTGGATGGACTTCAAGGGCAACACCGACTACACCCGCATCCCCCTCGGCGAGTCAGTCACCATCTGACCCCGCCGCCCCCTCCCGTTCCGAGCGCGCAAGATCGCTGTTTCGGGTCAGAAGTTACGGTGTGACCGCGCTTCCTGACCCGAAACAGCGATCTTCGCCGCCCTGGATCCGCCGACGGCGGCCAGGGAACCGTCGCCGGACAGCAGCGGGAAAGGAAGGGCACCTTCTTAACCCCATGCGTAGCGGAAGGGCACCTTCTTAACCCCGGGTGGTCCGTATGATCGGCCGGTGCCGACCCATCCGCTGTTCCGACCCGACCTGCGGACGGCGGTGGAGCAGGCGGCATCGACCCACCGTGGTCGGCCGTGGACGGCCACCGGCTTCACCGATCTGGACGAACGCGCCTCACACCGCTGCGGCATCCTGCACGGCACCCCGTTCGACGTCTTCGTCAAACTCGACCGCACCTCGCGGGGCCCGGCCCAGTTCACCGCCGAGCTGCGCGGGCACCAGCTGCTGCGGGAGCGGGCCGGGGTCCGCACGCCGCTGCCGGTCGGCCCGGGTGTGGCCCGGACCCCGACCGGATCGCTGCTGATGCTGGAGGCGCTGCCCGAGGTGCCGGCACCGGCGCGTACGCCGGAGCAGTGGCGGGCCGTCGGGCGCGCCCTGGCCACGCTGCACCGCACCCGCGCCGACCGGTTCGGCCTGGCCGAGTTCGACGGCTTCTTCGGCCCGCTGCCGCAGGACAACCGCCCGACCGGCACCACCTGGGCGGACTTCTACGCCGAGCGGCGCCTGCTGCCCCGGCTGCGCGAGGCCGTCGACTCCGGGCACCTCCCCACCGAGCTGGCCGCGGGCGTCGAGCGGCTGGTGGACGTGCTGCCGCAGCGGTGCGGGCCGGAGCCCGAGCCGTCGCTGCTGCACGGCGACGCGCAGCAGAACAACTTCCTGACCACCGCCGACGAGGTGTACCTGCTGGACACCGGCCCGTACTACGGGCACCCCGAACTCGACCTCGCGCTGCTCGACTACTTCGCGCCGGTGCCGCCAGCGGTGTTTGACGGGTACCGCGAGCTGCTGCCCATCGACCCTGGCTTCGCCGCGCGTCGCGAGCTGTGGCGGCTGCACGGCTACCTGGCCGTCGTCGCCGTCGACGGCAGGTCGGCCTTCGGCCGCCCCTTCCTCGACCGCATCGCCGCCGCCCTGACCGCCCTCTGCTGACCGATCACCGCTGCCCGGTGCCGACATACCTGATCACGGTCGCGGGGTGGTGACACGCCGTCGAGCACGTCCACAAGTTCATGATCAACGCGGGAGGGGTGGGAGGAGGAGGGCGGGGTCGGGGGTGGCGGTTACGGCGGAGAGGACGCCGCTGAAGAAGCGGCGGATGCAGACGGCCAGCACGATCTGGAAGATGTCCTGGTCGGACAGGCCGTGGTCGCGCAGGGGGGCGGCATGCTGGTCGGTGACGGCGGTCGGGTCGGCGGCGACGAGGTCGGCGAAGTCCATCACCGCCACGTCGACCGGGGCCAGGCCGGCGGTGCGGTGGTCGGCCACGATGGCGCGCAGGCTCTCCTCGTCGTAGAAGTGGTCGCGCAGCACCTTGCTGTGGGCGAGGGTGCAGTAGTCGGAGCCCAGGCGGCGGGCGGCGGCGAGGGTGACCAGCTCGTACCGGTGCAGGTCCATGCCGTCGCGGACACTGCCCGACAGCTGCTGCCAGGCCGCGTACGCGTCGGGGGCCAGTGCGAACACCCGCAGGTAGTTCGGGATGTAGCCGTTCGCCTCGGCGTAGAGGGGCGAGTCGGCGGGCGTGGCGAGGTAGGTCATGCGGCGAGGCTAGATCTTCACGGCCGCCCGGCAAGGCGGCTGTCCCCCATCCGTCAGCCACGGCGCCCACGGATTTCGCGCCGGTGGGAACTGCGCGGGGCCGCCGGGACTCGCCGTGGCGTGACCCCTGACCGCATCCCCCTCCCCCGGCGCCGCTACGGTGCCGCCGGGCGCGCCCTCACTGCCGCGTTCGCGCTGGCCACCGTGCTGGTGGTGGTCGTGCTGTGGGCCGTCGCGGGCGGCCCGGCCGCACTGACCGCCGACGGCTCCGGTGTGCTGACCGCGGCGCGGCTGACCGGCCTGGTCGCCGCCGATCTGCTGCTGCTGCAGGTGCTCGCGATGGCGCGGGTGCCGTGGCTGGAGCGCGCCTGGGGCCAGGACCGGCTGGCCCGCGGTCACCGGCTGCTCGGCTTCACCTCCTGCTGGCTGATGGCCGGGCACGTGGTGCTGGTGGTGGCCGCCTACGCTGCGACGACCGGCACCGGCGTCGCCGAGCAGCTCGTCGACCTGGTGGTGCGCTACCCCGGCATGCTGCTCGCCACGGCCGGGACCGTGCTGCTGGTGCTGGTCGTGGTGCTGTCGGTGCGGGCCGCCCGGCGGCGGCTGCGGTACGAGAACTGGCACCTGCTGCACCTGTACGCCTACCTCGGTGTCGGCCTGGCCGTGCCGCACCAGCTGTGGAACGGCGCGCACTTCGTCACCTCGCCGGTCGCGACCGTCTACTGGTGGACGCTGTGGGGCGGCGCCGCCGCCGCGCTGCTGGTGTTCCGGGTCGGGCGGCCGCTGTGGCTCAGCCGCCGGCACCGGCTGACGGTCACCGAGGTGCGGCGCGAGGCGTCCGAGGTGTACTCGGTCTACCTCGCCGGGCACCGGCTGGACCGGCTGGCCGCGCGGCCGGGGCAGTTCCTGACCTGGCGGCTGCGCACCGGGCGGGGCTGGAGCCGGGCGCACCCGTTCTCGCTGTCGGAGGCGCCGCGAGACGACCGGCTGCGGTTCACCTTCCGGGCCGCCGGAGACGACGGCGCCCGGCTGGCCGGGGCCGGGCCGGGCACGGCGGTGCTGATCGAGGGGCCGTTCGGGACGCTCACCGAGGGCCGCCGCCGCGGCGAGCGGGTGCTGCTGATGGCCGCGGGCATCGGCATCACCCCGCTGCGGGCCCTGCTGGAAGGCATGCGGTACGCCGAGGACGAGGTGACCCTGATCTACCGGGCGCGCAGCGACGAGGAGCTGGTGCTGCGCGACGAGATCGACGCCATCGCCCGCGAACGGGGTGCGCAGGTCATCTACCTGCCCGGACCGCCGCCGGACGGGCGATCGTCCTGGCTGACGGCCGAGCTGGCGGAGCGGTTCGCCGACCACGAGGCGCTCGCGCACCTGGTGCCCGAGCTGGCCGGGCGGGACGTGTTCCTGTGCGGGCCGCCGCCGTGGATGGCCGCGGCGCGGGCGGCGCTGCGCACGGCCGGGGTGCCCGCCCGGCAGGTCCACGACGAGCGGTTCGGGTGGTGACCCATGCGTAAGATCGCGTTCTTCCTGCTGGCGACGGTGGCGGGCCTGGTGGGCCTGTTCAGCTACCGCACCAGCCTGGGCGAGGCGGTGCCCCGTCCCGGGCAGGCCGTCCCGGCCCCGCAGCCGACCCGGTTCGCCGACGGGCAGCTCGTCGACGGGACGGCGGTGCCGACCGAGTACGGCGTGGTGCAGGTGCGGGTCACCTTCGCCGGCGGCCGGATCGCCGACGTGGCGACGCTGCAGGTGCACACCGTCCACGAGCACTCGCTGGTGCTGAACGAGCACGCGCTGCCGGAGCTGCGGCGGCGGGTGCTGGACGCGCAGTCGGCCGAGGTGGACACCATCACCGGCGCGACCGCGACCAGCCGGGCCTACCTGGACTCGCTGCAGTCCGCCATCGACCGGGCCCACCTGGCATGACCCGCGGTCGACCGGCCGCCGCGCGGCACCGCGACGATGCCGTGCCACCCCGGCGGGCCTGGGTCGAGCAGATCATGGGTATGCCGGTCAGCCTGCACCTGCGCGGCCCCGGCCTGGACTCGGCGCCCGCCGCGGCAGCGGTGGCGGGCGTGTTCGACCTGCTCCGGCAGGCCGACGCGGTGTTCAGCACGTACCGGGCGGGCAGCGACGTGAGCCGGATCAGGCGCGGCGAGCTGGCCGTGGCCGACGCGCATCCGTGGGTGGGCGAGGTGCTGCGGCTGTGCGAGGCGGCCCGCGAGCGCACCGGCGGCTGGTTCGACACGATGCTGCCGGACCCGGACGGCGTACGCCGGTGGGATCCGGCCGGGCTGGTCAAGGGCTGGGCGGTCGAGCTGGCCGCACGGCGGCTGTCCGGGTACGACTTCTGCCTCAACGCGGGCGGCGACGTGGTCGTGGCGGCGCTGCCCGGACACCCGCCGTGGCGGGTCGGGGTCGAGGACCCGCGCGACGTGTCGCGGCTGGTCGCGGTCCTGCCCCTGGCCGCCGGCGCGGTGGCGACCTCGGGCACCGCGCGGCGCGGCGCGCACATCCTCGACCCGCGCCGCGGTCTGCCCGCGACGGGCGTCGCCGGGGTCACCGTCACCGGGCCGTCGCTGCTGTGGGCCGACGTGCTCGCCACCGCGGCCGTCGCGAAGGGCGTGACCGGCCTCGACCTGCTGCGCGGCACGGGCTGTGCAGGGCTGCTCGTCGACGCGCTCGGGCAGCACCACGCCACCGCCGGATTCCCGGCGTGACCGCACTCGGTGCCGTGCCAGCGGCATCGGAGCTTCCCCCGCTGCCGGAGCAGCATGCCGAGCTACCCGGCTACGGGAGCAGCATGCCGAGCTTCCCTCCCGCTGCCGGAGCGGCTTGCCGGAGCTGCACCGGCCGCCCGGCGCGCAGACCGCACCGGCGACGGCGCGGGCTACTCGGCGAGGTGGATCTTCGGGGCGCGCTGCTCGAACGGGGTGGACAGCACGACCGTGGTGCGGGTGGTGACGTTGGCCGAGGTGCGGATCTCCTGCAGCAGCCGCTCCAGGTCCACCGGCGACGCCACACGCACCAGCAGGATGTAGAAGTCCTCACCGGCCACCGAGAAGCACGACTCGATCTCGGACAGGTGGGCCAGGCGCTCGGGCGCGTCGTCGGGCTGCGCCGGGTCGAACGGGCGGATCGCCACGAACGCCGTCAGCGGCAGCCCGATCGCGTTGTAGTCCACCCGCGCGCCGTACCCGGTGATCACGCCGCGCTGCTCCAGCCTGCGTACCCGCTGGTGGACGGCGGACACGGACAGCCCGACCTTCTCGGCCAGGTCCGTGTACGACATGCGCCCGTCGGCGGTGAGGGCCGAAACGATGGCCTGGTCGGTCTCTTCCACGGCGCTCAAGCTACACCGCCGCCTGGTTCGGGCGCACCAGCACTTTCAGCGCCTTGCGATCGTTCATGGCGGCATATCCGTCGGGCACCCCGGCCAGGCCCACCGACACGTCGAAGACCGGCGACGGGTCCAGGGTCCCGGCCAGCACGTCGGCGAGCAGCTCCGGAATGTACGCCCGCGCGGGCGCGACACCGCCGCGCAGCGCGACGTTGCGGCCGAACATGTCGCCGAGGTCGACGCCGGCCGAGCCGCCGTGCGGGACGCCGACGAAGCCGACCGCTCCCCCGTCGCGTGCCGCCCCGATCGCGGTGCGCATCGACTGCTCGGTGCCGACCGCCTCGATGACCGCGTGCGCGCCCTGCCCGCCGGTCAGCTCGCGGACCACGGCGATCGCCTCGTCGCCGCGCTCGGGCACCACGTCGGTGGCGCCGAACCGCCGGGCCAGCGCGGTGCGCGCCTCGTGCCTGCCCAGCGCGATGATGCGCGCGGCGCCGAGGCGGTGCGCGGCGAGCACGCCGCACAGGCCCACCGCGCCGTCGCCGACCACGGCGACCGTGCCGCCCTTGCGCACGCCCGCGGCGAGCGCCGCGTGGTGGCCGGTCGACATCACATCGGACAGCGCGAGGATCTTCACCAGCTCGGCGTCGCCGAGCCCGGACGGCAGCTTGACCAGGGTGCCGTCGGCGTACGGGACGCGCACCGCCTCGCCCTGGCCGCCGTCGGAGCCGGGCTGCCCCCAGAACCCGCCGACCGGGCACGAGGTGTGCAGGCCCTCCCGGCAGAACTCGCAGGTGCCGTCCGACCACACGAACGGGGCCACCACCAGGTCGCCCTCGCGCACGCCGGTGACGTCCGCGCCGGCCGCCTCGACGACGCCGAGGAACTCGTGCCCGATGCGCTGGCCCGGCTCGCGTTTGGCGACACCCTGGTACGCCCACAGGTCGCTGCCGCAGATGCATGCGTGCGTCACCCGCACCACGGCGTCGGTGGGGTGCTGCAGGACCGGGTCGGGCACGTCCTCGATGCGGACGTCGTGCGGGGCGTGGATCACCGTGGCGCGCATGTGATCATCCTAGTCGTACCGGTTCGCCCGGGCCGGGCGGATGCCCGCCGGGTCAGTCCCACCAGAACGCCCAGTGCCCGCACGGCACCTGCCGCTCGACCACGTCGTCGAGCCCCTTCATCAGCTGTCCGAGGTCGTTGCAGTAGGTCCACTGCTCCATCGCGCACCGGACCACCTCGTCCGGTGTCCGGGGCGGCCGGGCCACGTCGAGCTCCAGGTACTTGCCGTGCGCGAGGTAGAGCTCGGCGCCGTACCGCTCGTGCCAGTGGCGCAGCACGACGGCGTGGTCGACGGCGCTCAGCTCCCACTTCTGGATGCCGCCGGGCCAGTCGAACAGCAGGCCGGGGACCAGCGCCGGCACCTGCCAGCCCGCCGCCGCGGGCACCAGCAGCAGGGTGTCACCCTCCGGGCGGTCGCCGTTCCTGCGCCACTGCGGTGCCGGACGGGCCGGCTGCGCCGACAGGTGTGCGGCGAAGCGCTCGGCGTACTCGTCCACCTGGTCCGGGGTCCAGTCCGCACCGGTGCGCAGGTGTTCCGGGCCCTCGCTCCAGAAGTAGAAGAACTGTGTCCGGATCAGGCCGCGCAGGTGCTCGGCCGGTGGCACGGCGGCGGCCTCGGCGAGCCGGGCGGGCCCCTGCGCGGACGGTGCCCACTCGTGGCTGTCCTCGGCCGCCTCCTCGGCGCCGTAGCTCAGGACCGGCCACAGGCCGGTGCGCGGGTGCGCGGCGCGGGCGGCCCGCCAAGCGGCGTCCGGGTCGGCGACGTCGCCGCTGTAGAGCGTGAGGCCCGCGGCCGTCACCGCCCGCTGGATGCCGGTGAGGCCGAACTGTTCGAGATCCACCCGCGTAGTGTCGCCGACGCGACATGTCGCGCCAACAGGATTCGCCGAGCCCGCCGCCGCCTGGCGACGTGCCGGGTTTCGCATGGTCTGGCGGCCGCGCGCCCGGGTGGCACATACTGCCGCCATGGGGGACGCGCGGGTGCCGGTGCTGCTGCTCTGGACGGCCGGCCCGGTGCTCGGCTGGCTGTTGCTGACCCGGCCGGGCCCGGCCCGGATGGCGGTCGCCGTGGTGCTGGCGGCGTGGGGCGCGCTCGTCGGGGTGGCACTGTGGACGCCGGTGGCGGTGGAGGCGCTGCTGGCCTACGGGCCGGTCGTCGTCGTGATCGCCGTCAGCGGCCGGCGCCTGGTCGGCGCGCCGGCGGCCGAGCCCACGGCCGGCCGGCGGTGGATCCGGCGTGGTTGCGCGGCGTTCCTGGTCGGAGCCGTGCTGCTCGGCTGCGGGGTCGCGCTGCGGGCGATCGCCGACGAGCCGTTCGTGCCCGCCGCGGCCGAGGTGCGGCCCCTGCCCGCGGGCTTGACCGTGCTGGCCGACACCGGCGAGGACGGGGCCCGCTCGTGCGGGTCGGGCGCCTGCAGCAGGATCCTCACCGTCGGCGGCGACGGTGACGTCACCGCGCGGGTGCTGGCCCACCTGCGCGGGCGCGGCTGGCCGGACCTGGCCGCCCACGACTGCCGCCGGGTCGGCTGGCTGATCGACCGCCGGTACCTGTGCGTCCAGGTCCGCGGCACCGCGACCGAGGCGACGATCGTCCTGGAGGGCGTGAGCAGCAACGGCCTCGACGGCCCGATCCCGTAGCCCCGCTTCCCCACGCCGGGCGGACCTGCTCCGGCGTCCGGACGGGTCCCCGGCGAGCTCAGTGGCGCTCGTGGACCAGGCAGAACTCGTTGCCCTCGGGATCGGTGTAGACGGTCAGGTCGTCCTGCTCGCGGACCAGGGTCGCGCCGGCGGCGACGATCGCGGCCCGCTCCCGCTCGTCGGCGACGACGTCCAGGTGGATGCGCCCGACGGGCAGCAGCTCGACGGCCTGCGCGAGCCACACGTCCGGCCCGGCGCCGGGATGGCGCAGCAGCACCGACTCGCCCTCCTCCAGCGAGCGCTCCGCGAGCTTGACCGCGTCCTCGTCGACCGGCGGCAGGCCGGTGACCAGGCTCCAGAACGGCGCCATCCGGTACGGGTCGCGGCAGTGGATGACGACCGAGGAGATGTACGGCATGGTCGACACCGTAGCCGGGTAGGCGGGCAGGGCCGACCGAATAACCGATCGGCCTTGACATCCCGCCTTCGCGGCCGCTTACCGTGTGTAGCCGCCACCGGTCCCGGAACCGGTACCGCGGGAACGCGACCTCCGGAGGTCCACATGCGCGTGACGATCGCCGACATCGCCCGGCTCGCCGGGGTGAGCAAGGCGACGGTGTCCCGGGTGCTCAACGGCCGACCCGACGTCGACCAGGCCACCCAGGCCCGCATCCAGGAGATCATGGCCGAGACCGGGTACGTGCCCAGCGCCCGCGCGGTCGGCCTGGCCAGCGGGCGCACCCGCACCATCGGGGTGCTCGCGCCGTCGCTGCGCACCCCGTGGATGCCGGAGCTGCTGCAGGGCGTCGCCGACGGGCTGGAGCCGACCGGCTACGGGCTGCTGCTGCATGCGGCGGCGGGTGACGGCCCGGCCCTGGAGCGCTTCGCGGCGAGCGTACGCGGCCACGCCGTCGACGGGGTGCTCGCCGTCGAGCCCGGCGGCGCCGTGGACCAGCTGCGTGAGCTGCACCGGGGCGGGCTGCCGGTGCTGGTGGTGGAGACCGGCGGCCGGCCCAGCGGGCTGCCGGCGGTCGGCGCCGATCTCGCCGACGGCGGAGCGCGCGCGGCGGAACTGCTGCTGGCCGCGGGCCGCCTGCGCATCGCCATGATCACTGGACCCGCGACGGATCCGGCCGGCAACACCTGCGCGGAGGGGTTCACCGACCGGCTGACCGGCACCGGCGCGGTGCTGCGGTCTAGTCACGTGACCGAGTCCGACGGCTCCGAGCAGGGCGGATACGACGCGGTGCAGCGGCTGCTGCGGGCCCGGCTGTTCTTCGACGGCCTGTTCGTGCACGGGGACGCGATGGCGGCCGGGGCCCTGCGGGCGCTGCACGAGGCAGGACGCCAGGTGCCCGGCGAGGTGGCGGTGGTGGGCCTGGGCGACGTGGCGCCCGCCGCGTACACGCAGCCGCCCCTGACCACGGTCCGGGTGCCGTGGGCCGAGCTCGGCGCCGCCGCCGCGCGTGACCTGGTCAACCGCCTCGACGGCGGGGCCGGCGACGGCGGGCCGGTGCTGCTGGCGACGTCGCTGGTGGTGCGGGGCACGACGCCGCCGGTGGGCCGGATTCCGGGCCAGCGCAGCCGGCGGGCGCGCACCGCCGAGCTGCCGGTGGTCTGACGGCGGCACCGGTCCCGGAACCGGTTCCAGGCTGCTGACCTGCGGCGATCAGTCCAGGCGGCCGAGTACGGCCGCGGGGTCGAGTCCGGAGGGCAGATCGCTGACCTGGCCGTCGCCGAGTTCGACCACCCGCCAGGTGCCGTCGTCACGCAGCGCCACATCGGTGGTGACGAACGGATGGCCGAACGCGGCCACCGCCGGGGCGATGGCGGACAGGTCCGGCTCGGCGGTCAGGTCCGGGGTGTCCGGATGCGGCCCGGCGAGGACCGGCTCGCCGTGCACCCACCACACGCGGGCCTCCACGGTGCGGCCGCCCCGGCGCGCGAAGTGCTCGAACCGGCGTACCACCAGGCCGCCCTGCAGGGAGTCCTCCTGCAGCTCGACCATGCGGGCCAGCACGCGCCGGGTCTGCGCGGTGTCGGCGAGGTCCGGCACGTAGCAGGCCTCGTCCCACTCGTGCTTGCGCGACTTGACGTAGTCCTTGACCACGGCCGGGCCGTCGCCCAGCGGCGCGACCAGCGCGGCCACCCGCTCCTGCGCGGGCGGCTCGCCGGGCGTCCACGGCGTCCACACGCTACGCGGCGTGACCTCGGCCAGCGCCGGATACCAGCCGGGCAGCTCGTGCGCGGCGCGGTAGGCCTCCGGCGGCACGCGCAGCGTCACGCCACGCGCGGCGAGTGCCCCGGCCAGCTCGGCATAGCGGCCCGACGGGATCATCCAGCCCCGGTACCAGGCGTCGCCGAGGTCGCGCGGGACGCGGCGGACGGCGGTCGCGACGTCACCGGCGAGCAGCGCGTCATGGTCGAGCAGGGCGACGGTGCGACCGTCCTCGCGCACCGCGCGCGCCTGGCCCGCGAAGTGCGGGTCGACGCGGCCGGGCGTGAGCGGGTCGACGCAGAACACAAACGACACAGCCGCGCAGCCTACGCGGCGGTGTCCAGGACAGCCCAACTACGGCGCGCTGGTGGCCGAGGCGATCGGCGCCGACCCGGCCCGCGTGTTCAAGACCCTGGTGACCGA